>JAIRJU010000070.1 GCA_031260485.1 Pseudomonadales bacterium
CTCGGGTATCACCAGCGGAATGTCGTCGTCGTAGCGGAACTGCGAGGTGTTGTCGATCACGATGCAGCCCGCCGCGCCCGCTTTGGGCGCGTAGACGGCGGAGATGCTGGCGCCTGCGGAGAAGAGGCCGATCTGCGCTTTGCTGAAATCAAAATCTGCAAGGTTTTCAACAATATATTGCTTATTATTAAAGCTCATTGTTTCCCCTGCGCTGCGCTCGCTCGCCAGCAAGTACAGCTTACGCACGGGGAATTTACGCTCCTCCAAAATACGGATCATGGTTTTGCCCACCGCACCGGTAGCGCCTACGACCGCGACATCGAACTCTTTCCCTACGCTGCTCATGCTCTTTCTCCGGGCTCCTTAGCCCCTACAAGGTTGGAAGGTAGATAGGTAAAACAAATCACTCAGCCGCCAAACAGCCAAGGTGAACGCGCGCGCCACTGCACTTCAAAGGTTTTGATGGCTTCGGCGTGCTGCATGGTCAGGCCGATGTCGTCCAGGCCATTGAGCAGCACATGCTTGCGCGCGGGCTCTACTTCAAAGGCCAACTCGCGGCCATTGGGCTTGGTGATGGTCTGCGCTTGCAAATCCACGTTCAGGGCATAGCCCTCCTGGGCGAAAGTTTCCTGGAACAATTGATCGACCGTAGGTTCATCCAAAACAATACATAAGATGCCATTCTTCACGCAGTTGTTGAAGAAAATATCGGCGAAGCTCGGCGCGATGACGCAGCGGATACCGTAGTCGTCGAGCGCCCAGGGCGCGTGTTCGCGGCTGGAGCCGCAGCCGAAGTTTTCGCGCGCCAGGAGGATCGAGGCGCCTTGGTAGCGCTTTTGGTTGCCGACGAAAGCCGGGTTCAGCGGACGCTGGCCGCAATCCTGGTCGGGCTCGCCTTTGTCGAGGTAACGCGCTTCGTCGAACAGGTTCTTGCCGAAGCCAGTGCGCTTGATGGATTTCAGGAACTGCTTGGGGATGATGTAGTCGGTATCGACATTGGCGCGATCCAGTGGCAGCACCAGCCCTTTTTCAGTGACAAATTTTTTCATAGTGATTTTAACTTTATCAGCTAGTTAGTTGATTCGATTAGTGAAGTTCTACTTCACGCACATCGACGAAATGGCCGAACACCGCCGCCGCCGCCGCCATCGCCGGGCTCACCAGATGGGTGCGTCCACCGAAGCCTTGGCGGCCTTCAAAGTTGCGGTTGGAGGTCGAGGCACAGTGCTCGCCCTGCCCCAGTTGATCAGCATTCATGGCCAGGCACATGGAGCAGCCCGGTTCGCGCCATTCGAGCCCAGCCTCGATGAAGACTTTGTGCAACCCTTCGCGCTCGGCCTGCGCCTTGACCAGCCCTGAGCCCGGCACCACCAGCGCCTGTTTGATGTTGCTGGCCACCTTGCGGCCTTTCACCACGGCGGCGGCGGCACGCAGGTCTTCGATACGCGAGTTGGTGCAGGAGCCGATGAACACGCGGTCCAGCTTGATCGCCTGAATCGGCGTACCGGATTGTAGCCCCATGTAGCGGAGCGCCTGTTGATAGTTGCCACGTTTGGCCTCACTCGGTGCGCTGGCCGGATCGGGTACCTGGCCAGTCACCGGCGCTACCATTTCGGGCGAGGTGCCCCAGCTCACCTGCGGCACGATGTCGGCGCCATTGAGTACCACCACGGTGTCGAATACCGCATCGGCATCGCTCACCAGGTTGCGCCAGGCCGCCACGGCCTCTGCCCACTGTGCGCCTTGGGGGGCGAAGGGACGGCCTTTTACATAGTCGATAGTCCGCTGATCCACGGCGACAAGACCAGCACGGGCGCCTGCTTCGATCGCCATGTTGCACACGGTCATGCGGCCTTCGATGGAGAGATTACGGATCACCTCGCCGCCGAACTCGATAGTGTAGCCGGTGCCGCCCGCGGTGCCGATCTTGCCGATGATGGCGAGGATCACATCCTTGGCGGTAACGCCCGGCTTCAGTTCGCCATCGACACGCACCAGCATGTTCTTGGCCTTGCGCTGCACCAGGCACTGCGTGGCCAGCACATGCTCCACTTCGGAGGTGCCGATACCATGCGCCAGCGCGCCGAGCGCGCCGTGAGTGGAGGTGTGCGAATCACCGCACACGATGGTCATGCCCGGCAGGGTGCGGCCCTGCTCCGGCCCGATCACGTGCACGATGCCATGGCGCGCGTCGTCGATGGCGAATTCGGTGATGCCGAAATCGTGGCAGTTGTCGTCCAGCGTTTTCACCTGGATGCGCGATACCGGATCGAGGATGCCAGCCACACCGCGCGAACGCTCATCGAGCGTGGTCGGCACGTTGTGGTCGGGCGTCGCCATGTTGGCGGCCGCGCGCCAGGGCTGACGCTTGGTCAGACGCAAGCCTTCAAACGCCTGCGGCGAGGTGACTTCGTGCAGGAAGTGCAGGTCAATGTAGATCAGCGCGGTACCGCCATCGAGCTGCTTGACCAGATGCGATTCCCAGAGTTTGTCGTAAAGGGTTTTGCCTGCCATATAGTTCTCTTATATCAACAAGTTGAAACGAATATTTAAAGTTAAGCGATGCTTATTCGGTGGGCGCTTGCGCCGCGATTTTCGGCGTCGCCACCCGTACCTCTTGGTTCTGCGCACGATGGCGCAACAGATGATCCATCAAGGTCAGCGCCATCATCGCCTCGGCGATCGGCGTGGCGCGGATGCCCACGCAAGGGTCGTGCCGCCCAGTGGTGCTGACCTCGGCGGCATTGCCGTGCACGTCGATGCTGCGCCCTGGCAGCCGGATGCTGGAGGTGGGTTTCAGCGCGAGATGGGCGATGATGTCCTGCCCGCTGCTGATGCCGCCCAGAATCCCGCCCGCGTTGTTGCTGAGAAAGCCTTGCGGTGTCATCTCGTCACGATGTTCGCTGCCCTTTTGTGTCACCACCGCAAAGCCAGCGCCAATTTCCACGCCCTTGACCGCATTGATGCTCATCAGAGCGTGCGCTAGGTCGGCGTCGAGGCGGTCGAAGATCGGTTCACCCAGGCCCACCGGCACGCCGCTCGCCACCACGGTGAGCTTGGCGCCGATCGAATCGCCCTCTTTGTTGAGCGCGGCCATGAAGCTTTCCATCACCGCCACTTTGCTGGCATCCGGGCAGAAAAACGGGTTTTGCTCCACCTGCTCCCAATTCACCGTGTCGATCACGATGGGGCCAAGCTGCGCCAGATAGCCGCGCACGCTGATGCCGAAGCGTTCGCGCAAATACGTCTTGGCAATGGCACCCGCCGCCACGCGCATGGCGGTTTCACGCGCCGAAGAGCGCCCGCCGCCGCGGTAGTCGCGCAGGCCGTACTTGTGGGTATAGGTGTAGTCCGCGTGCGCTGGGCGGAACAGGTCTTTGATGTTGCTGTAGTCCTTGCTCTTCTGATCCACATTCTCGATGAAGAGGCCGATCGGCGTGCCGGTGGTCACGCCCTCGAACACGCCGGAGAGAATGCGCACCTGATCCGGCTCCTGGCGCTGCGTGGTGAAGCGCGAGGTGCCAGGGCGGCGGCGGTCGAGATCGCGCTGTAAGTCGGCCTCGGTAAGCGCAAGACCCGGAGGGCAGCCATCGACAATGCAGCCAAGCGCAGGCCCATGACTCTCCCCGAAGGTGGTCACAGTGAACAGCTTGCCGAAACTATTGCCAGACATACGAAATTCTCAGCGGTATCCGCCGCAAAAAAGCGCGGCATTATAGCGGTTGAACGCCCTCGGTACCATGACGGCGCGGCGCTACTTGAGGTGCTGGCGTAGCATAGTGGCGGCACATCAATAAAACAAATTTATCTTTTTTATATTTTATATAAAAATGTTTTAAGTTACGTAATGACACAATGGCGTAATGGCGGGTTGAAACCCGCCTTACCCAAGACCACCCATGAATAGGCCGCCCATGGACACCCACCAACTCAAAGCCTTCGTCGCCGTAGCCGATCTGGAATCGGTCTCGCGCGCTGCCGAGCGCTTGTTTCTTACCCAGCCCGCCGTCACCCGCCGCCTGCAAATTCTGGAAGAGCAATTAGGGCAGCCGCTGTTCGATCGCCTCGGACGGCGCTTGCTGCTCACTGAAGCCGGGCGCTGCCTCTTGCCTTACGCGCGGCAGATTCTCGACTTGCTGGACCAAAGCGCACAAGCGGTGGCCGACCTCGCCGCCACGGTACAAGGCAGCTTGATCTTGGTAACTAGCCATCACATCGGCCTGCATCGCCTGCCGCGAGTGCTGCGCGAGTACAAGCGGCTCTACCCTGGCGTCACCTTGAAGCTGCGTTTCATGAATTCACGGGAAGCGCATCACGCGGTGCGCCAAGGCGTAGCCGACCTCGGTGTTACCACTGAAGAAGATGCGGTTGCTACCGACATCATCGCGGACACGATCTGGCGCGACCGCCTGCACGTGGTGGTAGCGCCGGATCACCCGCTCGCGGCGCAAACCGCCGCGCCACGGCTCGGCGATCTCGCCCCCTATTCCGCGCTCTTGCCCGATGCCCGCTTTTACACCGGGCGCCTCGTGCGCGAGTTGTTTCAGCAGCATGGCGTGCCGCTGCGCATCGATGCTGATCTCAGCACCGACTACCTGGAAACGCTCAAGGCGCTGGTGGCTGTCGGCGATTCCTGGAGCGTGCTGCCAGCCACCATGCTGCATGATGGCGCACTGAAGATTCTGGAGGTGCAAGACTTGCATCTCGAGCGGCGTTTGGTGGCGATCCGTCATGCAGCGCGCAGGTTGAGCAAAGCAGCAGAGGCGTTTGTGGCCTTGTTGCGACAGCAACGAGACTAGGGAGGCAAGGTGGCGAGCAACTGCTCTCGCGTCAACGCGCAAACGCCTTCGCCGCCGTTCTCGAACTCCAGCCACAAAAACGGCAGGTCCGGCCGTGTTGCCGCGAGCAGTTCCCAAGTAGCGCCGGTTTCCAGCACCAGCATACCGCCAGGGTCGAGTTTATCTACTGCTTGGTCAAGAATGCGTAGCGGAATGGCAAGCCCTTCTCTGGCACTGACCAGCCCCAAGACCGGCTCGCGTTTGAATTCGCCGGGAAGCGTGTCGTATTCATCCTGCGCTACATAAGGCGGATTGCTGACGATCAGGTCGAAACGGCCTGGTACTGCGGCGCAGAGGTCAGATTGCAGCACCTGCACGCGGTTCTGCAAGGCAAAACGCGCGACATTCATGCGCGCGACCTCGAGCGCCTCAGGCGAAATATCGGACAGCACCACTTCGGCCTCCTCGAAAGCCAGCGCACAGGCAATGCCGATGCAGCCGCCGCCAGCGCACAGATCAAGCACACGGCGCGGCGCTTGTTGCAGCAGCGGTGCGAAACCCGCCTGAATCAACTCGGCGATCGGCGAGCGCGGCACCAGCACCCGCTCATCGACATAAAACGGCACGCCGCAAAACCAGGCTTCACGCAACAGATAGGCGAGTGGCGTGCGAGTACTCAGACGCTGCGCCAGCATGGCGTCGGCCTGAGCAACGAGCGCGGGGCTCAAGGGCAGATCGGGGTGGATGTCTTGCACGCCGTCGCGCTTGAGCAAGGTTTCCAGCAGCCAGCAGGCTTCATCCCAGGCATTGTCGGTACCGTGGCCAAAAAAGAGGCCCGCTTCCTCCATGCGCGCGGCGCTGCGTTCGAGGTATTGTTGTGCGCTGATGCGCTGCTGGGGTTCCATCGCAGCACTTTACCCTGTGTGGCTATTGGCGTAGGGTGCGCAGTTTATCCGCAATCCCAAAGCCTGCCTATGAAAGACGCCTACGCCAAAATCATTGCCGACATCGGCGAAGATCTCACTCGCCCCGGCCTAGTCGGCACGCCGGAACGCGCCGCCAAGGCCATGCAGTTTCTCACCCGCGGCTATCAACAGAACATCGACGAAATCATCAACGACGCGCTGTTTCCCACCACCTCGAACGAGATGGTGATCGTGAAGAACATCGAGCTTTATTCCCTGTGCGAGCATCACCTTCTGCCTTTCATCGGCAAGTGCCATGTCGCCTATTTGCCCAATGGCGTGGTACTGGGGCTGTCCAAGGTGGCGCGCATTGTCGATATGTTTGCGCGGCGCCTGCAAATTCAGGAACAGCTAACGCAGCAAATCGCCGAAGCCCTCATGGACAAGACTGGCGCCAAGGGCGTAGGCGTCATCATCGAGTCGCACCACATGTGCATGATGATGCGCGGCGTGGAACAGCAGAATTCGGTGATGCCCACCTCCTGCATGTTGGGCGGCTTCCGCGATCGGCAGAGCACGCGCAATGAGTTTTTGTCGTTGATTCGCTGAGTGTTCTCACTTTATGCCAAACCGTCGGCGAACATGCGCCGCTGTCGAGTGCGCAACGCGCCGTAATTTTCCCAGTGGGCCGGGTAATTCGCCGCTATGAACGGACCCGACCTCCAACAAATCCTCGCCCGCGGCGAAGACAGCCGTCACCAGTTCAAGCGCGACGAAACCAACGCCGATAGCATCGCAGCGGAACTGGCCGCGTTTGCCAACAGCGGCGGTGGCCTGTTGCTGCTGGCATCCACCGCGACTATTTCACCAGCGCGTCGATCCGCATCATGGTGTTTGCCGACCGCATCGAAATCATCAGCCCTGGCCACTTGCCGGACAGCCTGAACATCGAAGCCATTCGCCACGGCATGACCAACCGGCGCAACCCGACGCTCACCGAGCACGCGACGCACATCTTGCCGTATCGCGGTCTGGGTTCCGGTATTCCGCGCGCGCTGGATGAGTGGCCAGAGATCCGGTTTGAGGATGAGGTGGCGGGGAATCAGTTCAAGGCGATTGTTCCAAGGCCAAAGCGCCCGGCTCAGATTGTGATTCCGATGGGCACCGAGGCAGAGGAAAACTTGTTCATCAAGGAGGCCACCCCGGAAGTCGAAAAGGTCGTTCGTGTATTACCAACCGCGCTGTCCAGACAACTGTTACAGAAAGCCCTGGGCTTGAAAGACGACGAGCATTTCCGCAAGGCATATCTGCTACCAGCCCTTGCATCAGGGCTGGTGGAAATGACCTTGCCCGACAAGCCCCGAAGCCGCTTGCAACGCTACCGCCTGACAGCCACCGGATGGCAGTGGCTAAAGGCGTATCCCGATGGCAATTTGAGATGACTGCACACGTGGCGCTCGTGCCGCCTCAATCATGCCAGGCATGATCGCTGGGCAAGAGGCGGTACACGGCTGTGCCCGCGCCGAGGCCGATGCCGTCGAGCGCCACGCACACCAGCTCGGCGGTGCTCAGAATACGCAAATTCTCGATCGAGCCTTCGGTGAGCAGCGCGGTAAGCTCGGAAAGCAGCGGATTGTGGCTCACCAGCAGCACGTGGTGGTCATGCACGCCTTGCAAGAAACGCATTACTTCCAGGGCGCGCACCTCGGGCTTGAGCAGCGCTTGTGATTCTTGCGGCAAGTCGCTGTGCAATTCCCGCAGAAACTCAGTGGCGGTCTCTGCGGCGCGCACATAGGGGCTGACGAAACAACGATCGAGCGTCACGCCCTTGGCGGCGAACTGCCGCGCCACCATGCGCACATCGTCCACGCCATGGGGCGTAAGCTGCCGCTGGCTGTCGCTGGCGGCACGCGCTTGCGCTTCGCCATGGCGCAAAAGATAGAGCTTCATTGAGGCGGATCGTTGGGGGTCTTGGCTTGCTGCGCCCGCGGGGATGCGGCAGAGGAAGGATCCGGGAATGGCGCAAAGGGAAACGGTTTGTCTTCGGTGTTGTAGAGCAGAAACTGGATCGCCTCGAACAGATAAGCGCCACAAGTAAGGCCCAGGCGTTGCAGATTGACATTGGGCGTGCCGGTAATCAGCACCAGGATCGTCTGCACCAGCATGACCACGCTGAGCAGTATCAGCGTCACCCACACCGCCACGGCGAAGCCCGCCATCAGCAGTACGCGCAGCCAGGCATTGTGAGAGAGCAGATTACGTTTGAGCTGATCCTGATTCAGGGACATCCCTCTTTTACCTCTCTTGCTCAGATGATCGCTTGCTCAGATGATCGGATGTTCAGGCTTTCAAGCGCTTGGCCCTGCCGACTTCGAATTCGACGTCGAGTTCCGTCTCCTCCAGCATCAGCGACGCGATTATATGGTCGATGGGGGCCTTGTTATAGATGATCTCGTACAAAGACGCACACAGCGGCATCGTCACCTTCAGCGCATCGGCGCGTTCCTTGACCTGCTTGAGCGTATTGACGCCCTCCGCCACCTGCCCCAACTCTTCAATGATTTTATCAATGGCCTTGCCATCGGCCAGTGCCTTGCCCACACGATAATTGCGACTGAGCGGCGAGGAACACGTAACGACAAGATCGCCGACGCCGGAAAGGCCGAGGAAAGTCATGGGATCAGCGCCCAGGCACACGCCAAAGCGCGCCATCTCGGTGAGGCTGCGCGTAATCAGCATGGCGATGGTGTTGGTGCCCATGCCGCTGGAGGCGGCAAGGCCGGCAATGATGGCATAGATGTTCTTGAGCGAGCCGCCCAGTTCCACGCCCAGCATGTCGTCGTTGGCATAGACGCGGAAGGTATCCGAACGCAGGATGGTCTGCACCAGGCGCCGCAGTTCGCCGTCATTACTCGCCACCACGGTGCCAGTGGGGCTGCGCTGTGCGATTTCCTTGGCCAGGTTAGGGCCGCTGAGCACACCGATGCGCGCATCAGGCACTTCATCGGCGAGAATTTGACTCATCAGTTTGAATGTTTCTGCTTCAATGCCCTTGGTGGCGCTGATGAGGATCACGCCCTTGCGCAAGCTGGGCTTCATCTGCCGCACCACCGAACGGAAACTGCCGCTTGGCACCGCGACGAAAATCAGCTCCGCCTGTTCTACCACCGCGCGCAGATCATGCGTGGCGTTGACTCTGTCATGGATGTCATGGCCAGGCAGATATTGCTGGTTTTGGCGAGTGACATTGAACGATTCGACTTGTTCAGCATCGCGCATCAAAAGCTGCGTGTTATGGCCGTTATGAGCAATGATATTGGCGATCACGGTGCCGAAACTGCCACCGCCGATGACCGCCACGTGGTTGACTGGCATGGCGTGGGGATTTCCGAAAAGACCTGCACCGCTGTGATGATGGGGGCGCGAAGATAGCAGCTTGAGCAGGCTAACTCCAGCGCACCTCCTATTGGACTTGCGGCGGGAGGGCTTAATAGAATCGCCCGTCTTGCGTGCGCTTACAGGGAGACACACGATGAGCGGCGACCTCTGGAAAATCATCCGCGACGAAATTTCGACGCAACTGCTCGACGAGCCCGACATGGGCGGTTATTTCTCCCGCCGCATCCTGCGCCATGACTCGCTTTGTAGCGCCATCGCCGATCTCTTGGCCAGCAAGCTCACCTGCTGCGACATGCCAGAGAGTACCCTGCGCCAAGTGATTACCCAGGCGCACCTGAGCGATCCTGGCATCGTCACGGCGCTGGAAAACGACTTGCTCGCAGTACGCCAGCGTGACGCCGCCGTGCGCCACTATTCCACCGCCCTGCTCTACTTCAAGGGCTTTCAGGCGCTGCAAGCCTACCGTGTGGCGCACTGGCTCTGGCAGCAAGAGCGCAGCGCGATGGCGCTGTACCTGCAAAGCCGGATTTCCGCCGTGTTCACCGTGGACATCCACCCCGCCGCGCGCATCGGCTGTGGCATTCTCGTGGATCACGCCACGGGCATCGTCATCGGCGAAACCTGCGTGCTGGACGACAACATCTCCATCCTGCAAGGCGTCACCCTCGGCGGCACCGGCAAAGATACGGGCGATCGCCACCCCAAAATCCGCTCCGGCGTGTTGCTCAGCGCTGGCGCCATCGTGCTTGGCAATGTGGTGATCGGCGAAGGCGCCAAGATCGCTGCCGGCTCGGTGGTATTGCACGACGTGGAGCCGCACACTACTGTCGCTGGCGTGCCTGCGGTGAAAGTCGGCAAACCGCGCGCCGCCGCGCCTGCGCTCGACATGAACCACGACCTCAACCACGGCGAAGAACGCGGTTGACGCGCACCGCATGAATGCCCCCGCTCCGCTGCTGCTCTTGCATGGTGCCTGGCACCAGGGCGATAGCTGGCACGCGGTAGCCGCGCTCTTGCGCGAACGCGGCGTCACCGTACTCACGCCTGATCTGAACGGCTCTCTGCCTTTGCACAAGGTATCCCTGCGCACTTACGTGAAGGCGGTACTGGCGCTGCTCGATGCTCTGGATGAACCTGCCGTCGTGGTTGGCCACAGCATGGCGGGCATGGTGCTGGCGCAATGTTCCAGCGAGGCGCCCGAACGCATCAAGGAAGCAATCTACCTTTGCGCTTATCTGCCTTGCAGCGGCGACAGCGTGTTCGATCTGATCGCGCGCGAACGCGGCACTGGTGAACCGCTTGCCATCGAAACCGCGCTGCGCCTGAGCACGGACAAGCGCAGTTGCACACTCGACCCCGCGCTGGCGGCGTCACTGTTCTACAACGACGCCGCTGTTGCAGATGCCACACGCGCCGTCGCCGCGCTCAGTGTTCAAGCTACGCTGCCACTCGCAGCGCGGGTAACGCTGGAGGCCAGCAATTTCGCGCGTGTGCCCCGTACTTATATATGCTGCACGCACGATCGCGTGATTCCCCTGCCGCAGCAGCGCCACATGCTACAGCGGCAATCCTGCCAGCAACTCTTGCAACTCGACTGCGGCCACAGCCCTTTCCTCTCGCAGCCAGAGCGCTTGAGCGCGTTATTGGCCGCTTGCCTTGGCGATTGGTAAAAATGGTCTGAGATTGTACTTTTCAACCGGAAATGGCTTTTGTTTAGTCTTTTTAGCCGCTATAGTGCCTAACCCGGTCAAATTAACTAGAAAATATCCATATCCGGCCAAATTTCCATCAATCCGGTCAAATCGACAACTTTCACCATGTTTGCGGCCATCGGTTACAGCCATCTGATCAACCACTATCGCCTGGATGCCCTGCCATTGACGCAGGAAGCAAGCTACGCCCCCGGTATCCAACGCCGGGCTTCGCGGCAACAAGGCGGCAGGCTGCTCACACTCTTCCCAGCCAAATACTGGCCACAGGAGGGTTTCGTTGCTCATCTGCAATTTGCGCTGCGTTACGAAGGCATCAACCTCGAAGTGCTGGCGCTGCTATTTGCTCGCCTCGGGAAACAGGAGTTGCAGCAACTGCAACAGTGGCTAAGCGCCAATCCCGAATCGCGCTACGCTCGCACTGCCTGCCATTTGTACGAGTGGCTCACGCAACAGCCACTCTCGATCGACGATCCTGTTTCCCCACGCGCCCGCTACGTGCAGTTGGCAGACCCCCAACTGCAACTGGCCTTTCCACGCGGTGAGAAACACTCACGTTTCCGCGTTCAACACAACTTACCCGGCACTCGCGATTTCTGCCCCTTGATTCGTCTAACGCCCTACTTGCAGGGCATGATGGCTGCCGATTTGCAGGGCCTTACCGCCACCACCCTCGCACGCTACGACCAGGATTTGCTGCGTCGCGCCGCTGCTTACCTTTATCTGAAGGAAACTCAATCTTCTTTTGAAGTCGAACGCGAAAAGCCATCACCGCAAAAAGCCCAGCGCTTTGCCAACCTGCTGCGCCAAACCGACACACATTCGGCCTTGACCGAAGAACGGTTGGTGGCGCTGCAACAGACCATCGTCGATCCCCGCTTTCACGAATTTACCTGGCGCGGTATTCAAAACTGGGTAGGAAAGGATCTCAGCTACCGCAAGCAGATTGATTTCGTGCCACCGCGACCCTCGGATGTTCCTGCCTTGATGGGTGGTCTCTTGGCGCTGGCTCAACAATTTCAGGCACAAGAACGCCAAGCGCAAGCGCTTCACCCACAACTCGGCGGCACGCGCAAAAATCCCGACCCGGTGCTAATGGCCGCCGCGATTGCTTTCGGATTCATCTACATTCATCCCTTTGAAGATGGCAACGGCCGCATCCACCGTTATCTGATTCACGACGTGCTAGCCAAGGCGGGCTTCACACCGCGCGGTATCGTACTACCTGTGTCCGCGGTCATTCTTGCCAATCTCGACGACTACATCGCCGCCCTGGAGCAGTTCTCACAACCTCTCAACCAACGAACCGACTTCGACCCCAGCCAGCCAGCATTTCCTGCCACCGGCAACGACGCCATTTATTTCCGTTACCCAGACCTCACGGCTCAGGCTGAATTCTTATACAAAGCGCTGGAACGCACGGTTACACAGGATTTGGAACAAGAGATCAATTTTTTGCTCGGCTTCGATCGCGCCAATATGCTTCTCAACGATCTGCTCGATTGGCCCGGCCATAGCCGCGAGCTTTTCATTCGTTTGGTGCATGAAAACGGTGGCAGCTTGTCGGCCAACAAACGTAAAAGCCACTTTGCCTGGTTGCAAGACGAAGAGTTACAGAGCGCAACCGCACAGGTAAATGCGGCTTTCGTAACCCAGCAATCTTGACTCAACCAACAGATCATGCCCCTCAAGCAACCCACTGCTTCAATTCCCGCGCGCTCTTCGCGGGCAGGCGGCTCGCCTCCTTGGCCAAGTTCACTTCCAAGGTTGCCCGCGCGGTAGCGATGCTGGCTTGATCCAAGGCATAGCCTACAGTCGCTTCCAGCCATAGCAACACGTCGGCCAGATGCCAGATCCAGGTGCTGCCTTCGTGTACCGGCGCGGGGAAGGTGTCGGGATGGGCCAACATCAACTTGCGTATGTTCTGGCGCGATACGCCGACCAGTTCAGCCACGTCGCTCAAGCCCACGAAATCCGGTGCGGCTTCGATCAAGGTGGCGCTGGGAATGGCGCGTTTCACATCCATCAAGGCGCTGCGTACCGCTGCTTCCGCGCTCTCAGCTTCGCGGGTGAACTCCAGCGCAAGACGGCCAGGCAAGCCGATGCCCACCAAGGCGTCGTCGCAGCCCGCTTCACCCAACCTTTCGATCAAGGCATCGACATCGCTCTCAGGGTCCGCAAGCTGGTACTTCAAGGTAAAGATATAGTTCATCGTTGTGTCTCCTAGTTGTGTCTCCTAATAGGCGTTTATAAATCCTTCACCACAATGCGTGGTTTTTGCCCTACACAGTTATCTACAACCCGCAACAAGGCCCTGGCGTGATTGCCTGGATTTTTCGGCGTGCTCCAGACACTGGTGATGCAAAATTCCCCGCAGCGGCATTCGTCGTCGTTGTAAGGGCAGTAAATACGGCCCCAGGCATGGCTGCCGCCAACGTTGATACGCCAACCTCGCGCCTCGGCATACCGCAAAGACCTTTCCACTTCCTTGTTGGGGCGAGACGGGCGGCGAATCATGCTTGACCTCCACAATAGGCGAATGATTAAAGGTTGTCAATAGACAACCAAGCTTAAAATACGAAGACAGTGATCGAACACCACCGTTTTAGTCCACCCTCGTCATCTTCGCCAATCGTTCCTCACGCCGCGCCCCACCTCAGATAAAAATTGCACACCAGAAACTTCCTTTATATTCTGCGCGATCGCCGCACGGAGCGGCTAGAAAACATAACCTGCGAGGAACCAACACATGCGACATGAAGTGAGCAGCAACAGCCTAGAGACGCGCGCATGTCAACGCTGATTTCGGTTCTTGGTGGGGTGGGCTTGTTTCTGCTCGGCATGAGCGTCATGACCAATGGCTTGAAAGCGCTAGCCGGGCCGCGTTTGCGCGCCACCTTGCGCAAGGCGGCGGCCACGCCACTATCAGGCACCTTCTGGGGCGCGTTCGTGACGCTCATCGTGCAATCGTCGAGCGCCACGACAATGACGACCATCGGCCTCGTCAGCGCAGGATTGCTCACGTTTTCCCAAGGGCTGGGCTTGGTGTTCGGCGCCAACATCGGCACCACCGGAACAGCTTGGCTCATCGCGCTCATCGGCGTGCGCGTGTCGCTTACAGCATCCGCGTTGCCGATGATCTTTGTCGGTGCCTTGCTCACGCTGCTCGGCAAAGGCCGCCTCTCGGCGGCAGGCAGTACGCTGGCGGGCTTTGCGCTCATCCTGATTGGGTTGACGACCTTGCAACAGGGAATGGGCGGCGTCGCCGAACAACTGCACCCGGCCAATCTGCCCGCGGTGCTGGGTTCCGGCGTCGGCTGGTGGGCGGGGCTGTTGGGCGTTTTGAGCTTGACTCTGATCGGGCTGGCGATGACGGCGGTGATGCAGTCATCGACCGCGGCGGTGGCGGTTACGCTGGCGGCGTATTTCGCGGGAGCGGTGGGCCTGGATCAGGCTTGCGCGCTCATCATCGGGCAGAATATCGGTACCGCCACCAGTTCCGCGATGGCCGCGATCGGTGCCAGCAGTACCGCCAAACGCCTGGCGCTCGCTTACGTGCTGTTCAAAATAGTGGCCGCCTCGATTGCGCTGGCGCTCTTCCCCATCACGACGCCGCTGCTCCTGCACCTTGCAGACACTATCGACGGCGTGACACTGCTGGCGGCGTATCACACTGGCTTCAACGTCGTTGGCGTCACGGTGATGTTGCCACTTATCGACAAATTCACCCGCTTCGTCGAACGCATTTTGCCCGAGCGCGAAGCGCCAGGAACGCGCTTTCTCGACCGCGCCGCGCTGGAAACTCCGCTCGCGGCCGAAGAAGCCGTGCGGCGCACGGTGGCGCATTCGCTGGCCACGATGTGCGGTTCGATCAACAGCGCGCTGGTGGCCGGTTTGGATGTTGCCTCGATCGCCAACGCCAGCGATGCCCTGCGGCAGGCGCGCGAATTCATGTCGGAAGTCAGCGCGCCGCCGGTATCGAAAGAGGAACGGCAGCGGCTGACGCATACCTTGTATGCACTCACCTATGCCTCGCGTCTGGCCGAGGTGGCGAGCGACACGGGCGAATTGGATCTGGGCGCGATACCCAGCGGCATCGAAGATCTGCGCGCCAGAGAATTGTGCGTGGAAGCGATGCAAAACGCGCTGGTGATCGCCACTGCCGTGGGCGCCGTGCCGCCGCGCGCGCCAAAGCGCAAGCGCGGAACCCCTGCTCCCCCCAAAGGCCTTGCCGCGCATGGCCCGCTGACGGAGCACGCCATGATCGAACTCGAATACTGCGCGCATACGCTCGAAGAACTGCGCAAGGTTCACCGCGAAACCATGCTCAGTTCCGTCGGCGGCGGCGCGATGAATGCGGACAACGCCCTGGCTCGCGTCGATGCCATCCGGCGTCTGGAAGCGCTTGCCTACAATGCTTGGCGCTCCTCGACGCACTTGGTCGATCAAGCCTCCTAGCGCGCCGCTCTGCGCTCCATCACACCCACTACCAAATGCCAACCGGCGAGCACCGGCAAGAGTAGGAGAATGCCCACCACAATGCCCGCCAGCCGCGCCACGCCGGGCGCCAACTCGGCGTTGGCGTAGCTATCGGGCACCAGCGTCACCAAAATGGCCAGCGCAAACTGCGTGCCGCCATAGGCGATGGCGCTTTTGCCGTTTTCGATGTGCCGGCCCAGCATCACCCCCAACACCATGCCCACGATCAGCACCGGCTCGGCCACAGACGCCGACAGGTGTGCCAGAAACAAAAAGGCCGCCGCCATCGCCGCGCCAAAAACACAACCAATCACCCGCAGGATGATGCGGCGGCCCACCGGCACGAAACCGCTTTTGCCGATGCCCGCCAAGGGAATGATCATCAGCGCCATGATGGTGACAGCGCCTTGTGAAAGCTGAGGAATCTGGAACGCTGACCACCAAAATGGCAGCATGGCGAGCGCGATGGCCGCTTGCACGACATGCCGCGCAACCTCGCGCTGCCAGCCGAAACGCGGCGGCAGCGGCGCTGGCGGGCCTGGCCAGCGGCGCCGCAGCGTGAAGGTAGAGATCATGCTGACCAAGATACAGGCCACGGTGCCCGCCACGGTTTCACGCAGACGGGTCGAGACGAAAACCGCCGTGAGATGTTCCGGATATTCAAGCTTATCCAAAAGCACCATGATGAAGGTCAAGCCCACGAACAGCCAGGCATAACTGTTCCGGCTCAGCAGCGCCCCATAGAGCGAGGCCCCGCCGATCAGCGCCAACACCGCCGCCGACGCTGCCGGATTGCTCCACACCTCTGGCACGATGGCGAAGGCCAAGAGCGCGCCCGCCACAGTGCCGACGATGCGCAACACCCCGCGCAACAGACTTTCCGAAATATGGCCGCGCATCACCATGTAACCGGAAAACGCGGCCCAGGAAATGTTCTGCACATCCACCAAATGCCCAAAAACGATGGCGAGCAACACCGAGGCAACGCATTCCAACTCGTCGATCATGCGCGGCCCTGGCGTAAACAGCGCTTTTGCCTCCGCTATTACTGCTTGCCGCTGCCACAAATTCTCTGTCATGGATCAGGCGCTCAGTGCTGCGCAGACTCCCGTTTGTTCCAGGCAAAACCGAGCAACAGGAGCGCGATGGTCAAGGCTTGTGCGGCGCCGCTTTGCAGCGTCGGGAACAGGCCGACCCACTCCAGGCGCGGCAGGCTTGCCAGCGGCGTGATGCCGATGATGCCTGCCTCCTGCAACGCAGCAACACCCTTGCCCGTCAGCACCACGGTAAGCAGCGCCATCAGCCAGGAACTGTAGGTAAAGAACTCGCTGATCGGCAGCTTGCGGCTGTAACGCAGCATGATCCAGGCGATGGCGGCCAGCACCGCGCCAGCGCTCAAGGCGCCAGCGAGCATCACCAGGCCATTGCCCTGCGCGCTGAGCGCGGCGTAGAACAGAATCGTCTCGAACACCTCGCGATAAACCACAATGAAGGCCAAACCAAACAGCAACCACGCCGAACGCCCCGACAAAGCCTTGGCCATCGCGTCGCGGATGTAGCGCTGCCATTGGCCCGCCTGCGCCTTGCCGTGCATCCAGATGCCCACCGACAACAGCACCGCCGCCGCGAACAGCGAACCAAAACCCTCGGTCAATTCACGGCTGGCGCCGCTGATCTCGATCATCCACGTCGCCACGATCCAGGTCAGCACACCCGCCACGAGCGCGCCGATCCAACCGCCGTGCACATACGGCATCACCTCCGTGCGTTCCGCCTTGCGCAGAAACGCCACCATGGCAACGACGATCAGTAGCGCCTCCACGCCCTCGCGCAGCAAGATGGTCGCGGCGCCGAAGAATGTGGACACCATGCTGCCTTCGCTTGCATTGAGAACTTCCTCAGCGGAAGTGAACAACACATTCAACACTTGTTGACGCTCGGCCAACTGCTCCACGCTTTCGCCACGCTGTAGCGCCACCCGGTAATCGAGCATGTCGCCTTCGATGTGGCGCATCAAGGTCGCATCGCGCGCCTTCAATGCGGGCTCGCTCGGTTCAAAACCATCGAGATAGGCCGACAAGGCCAAGGCGCTCGCCTGCTCTCTATTACCCGCGCGCGAAGCAGCCAGGCTTTGGGTCAGCCGCTCGCGCACCAAGGTGAGCGATCCGGAAGGCTGCTGCTGCATCAAGACCTCGGGATGGCGGCGCAAAAACGCCAGCAGTGCGTCAGCGTTCTCCTTGCCAATGCGCTCTGCCAAGGCCGCCGGCGCCAGGCTGATGAGCGCTTCAAGATTGGGGATGAGCTGATGCAGCGACATATCTGTCTGCCACAAGCGCTCACCCGCAGCCACCTGTGCTTGTGGAAATGCGAACTGCCCCACGATAAACGCCAAGGCCCAACGATCCTCGTCCGGCAAGTCGGCAAAACCTGGCATGGGCGTGTCCGCGACGCCCAGCGTGACACTCTGATACAGCGCAAAAAGACTGCGTTGCGCAGCGCGCTCATGATCGGTGAAGGCTATCGGCGGCGGCGACAAGGCCGCAGCAGCCGGGCCATCGCCCGCACCGCTCTGGCCATGGCACGCGGCGCAAGTATCGCTGAACACGGCAGCGCCCCGCGTAAACTCCGGCGCCGTCTTGGGCGCCAGCGGCACCGGATACACGACGAGCAGCGCACTGGCAAGCTCATGCGCCACAGCAGCCACCAACGCGGCATCGGCCTTGTCGTCGATGGCGCTCTGCAAACGCGCCGCCTCGCGCAAGAGATCGTTCTGCTGCGCGTGGGCAGGAAGCGCCGCGATCTTGGCGGCAGCCGTCGCCGCGAACTCAGCCTGCTCGGCATACTCCGTGGCATTGACGACAGCGCCCTGCTCCACCGCTCCTGCGTAATCAACCGCGATGTAATCCAGCAACTGCCAGGTGACTTGCACCTCATTATTATTGTCCGCAGCGCGCGCACCGCTGAAAACCAGCACGGCGGCAAGACACAACATGACTCTCAACATGACTCTCAAGGTACGCGGCAATCGAAATAGGCTCATGGGATCGGCTCGAAATGGCTCAGCTTGCTGCCGCAAAATGGCGTAGCAATTCTGGCGAGAGCGCAAACTTATTACTAATGAGAATCAATGTCAACAGCAAATAATTAGCATTCGCTGCTCGTTCAAATGTCCGCGCGAATACCGCCCCAGTATTCAATATCGAGAGCTTCTGGTGGCCCCACTCTCTATACAGGGGACGCCCGCAAGTACATCCATGTAGGGCTCGGCTCGCGCCATCCCTGGCGCTCGACGCCCCTGTATAGAGAGTGGGGCCACCAGAGGCTTGCATCTCGCTTCAGCACTCCGCACCGGTGCTCAAAAATCAGTCTTCATGCGTAACTCATTGGTTCAACGCCGCGCAGCCGGTAGCCCGAGTGCGCAGCCGGGGGCGTTGAGGGCCATGGATGGCCCGAACCGAGCCCTACATGGACGTACTTGCGGGCGCCCCCTGGATAGGGAGTGGGGGCACCAGCGGCTCTCGATATTGATACGGGCCAAAAACAAACTAATCGTTCAA
>JAIRJU010000108.1 GCA_031260485.1 Pseudomonadales bacterium
ACGACATCGCTTACCAGGATAAAACCGCTTACTACACGGATAATGGAATCAAGATTACAGAAGACCACATAATCCGTACCGACAACCTCAATGGCACCACCACCATCACGCTCGTGAACAACGCCGAGGACGACACCGCGGTGGCCAAGAAAGACGGTCCCGTGAATCCAAACTTGATTGATGTTTACGCGCACGAAATCAATTTTGGTTTTCCAATAAATCTAACGGGTGAGCCTGAGTCCTCAATCATTGATCTTGGTTGGGGTGGCGGAGGCAGCAATGGAACGGATGTTCCTCAAACGCCGCAGGATGTCGCCCAAGTCGAAGATGAGCCTCCTCCCGCCGTCGATCCTCCCGCTAAAGACGGTGCAACACTCGCACAAAGCGATGAGGACGCACCTTCAGCTATAGAAGAAATCATCATTACCGGGCATAAGACTGAGCCCAACGATGCCTTACAAGCCCTCATCGACGATGCCAATGACCCGCGCTCCTTCGTGGAAAAAGTCGCCGATGCCACCACGCAAATGGTTGGCGCCGCAGTAGACGCAGTGGTTGAAACGGCGGCTGACTTGGGCAACGCTGCGTTGCAAACTGTTATCGACCTTATCAAAGACCCCAGCTCACTCGGCGAAAAAGTCACCAATGCCGCTGCCGACACCGCCAAGGCCGTCAGCCAAGCACTCAGCGCGAGCGCGAGCAGCGTGCTCAACCTGGACCTTGGTATTCTCAAAGGGCTAGGTAATCTGCCCACGGATGCGTGGAATCTGGCGGTCACGGCGGGCAAGTATCTTGTGGGAGCCATGAGCGAGGCATCAACGCTTGATGCGCGCGCCTTGGCAGCCTACAACAGTGGCAATGCCAAATTAGCCAACACGCTTGCAGCACAAGCCGAACAGTTACGCGCGAAAGGCTTGGTTGCTGGGCCGTTCACATTGGATAACACGGCGCAGAAGGTGGGTTCGCTGGTGTCGGCGGTGGTGCCGATTGGCGAGGTGGTTAAAGCCGCTGGAGTCGTGGGCAAAACGGTGCAGGGCGCGGATAAGTTGGTTGATGCGGCTAAGGTAGTGAATGAGGCGGCGGATGTTGCGAAGGTGGTGGATGAAGTTGGTGATGCGGCTCGTGTAGTAGGCGAAGGGGAGGTCGTTATCGACCGTAAGATTGCAGATCAACTTGACTCCCGGGGATGGACTAAACAGGAGATTCAAGCCGCTGTTGAGAAAGAACCTGCCGGAACTACGATTGACAACCGATCCGCAGCCAAGACTCCAGATGGCGTACCGAGAAATGATCCGGCGAGCGTTTATGGCTCAAAAGACGGCTATGTCGTGGTAAACGACCGAACCGGAGAGGTGGTTCAGGTTAGCAATAAAAATAATCCAAATTGGATTGTCGATAGTCGAATTCAATGGGAATGATTTTTATGAGAGTCAAATATGGACAGCTATATGAGTCTTCGGATGATTTTTTTACGTTAGGTGGAAGTGCGGTGATGCAATTATCTACTAATGCGGCAATTTCAGTTTGCGAGCGAGCAGCCCAACAAGGCTTAGTCGTGGCTCGAATTGAAGGAGGTATTTGGCATTCCCCTGGCTTTGAGGCAAGAATTGACTGCATTTGGGATGGGGTAGACCCACCTGTTGATTTCGAGGCCGCTGACCGAAACAACTTAATCGCAGCTGAGTTCATCCGCTCCGAAAGCCAAGTGCATGATGCCTTTATAGTAACTGCCCCACGAATGACGGGATATGAGCAAGCGTAGGGCGAATTTCAATCCACCATGCCAAATATTACAACGGCGGGTTAAAAACCCGCCCTACGCTTGCTGAAGTACGAATTATCCGTCCGAACGACCTCCCTCCTGGGTATTAATGATGACGATTGAACAAGCTGACAAGATCGACGGTATGGGTATCGATAAACGGACGAATGAGTTAGTGCTACTTATATCGGACAATTTGTCGTGGGATGATGAGTGTACGCATATTGCGACGCTTGAAAGTAAGCTAAGTGGCTACCTAACTTACATAAGTTCTGGTCAATACCTTGAATCGATACCACATGCGAAAAATTATCCAGTGCGAATTAAGCTTATCTACGAGTATAAACCGACTAGTTCCGCCCGGGTGATTTTGGGAGCGGTTGAGAATCAGATCCATGCGATGAACATCCTGTTTTCCTATGAACCACTGCCTTCTGGCTATTAAACCTAACAAGGCGCAGGACACCTTGGTGCTTGGTGATTTGCTCGATTTCTCGAAGCCTATTTCTTTCTTGATGGATTCCCTTAAAGGGAGCGATTGGAGTTTTGCTGGAAAACCGGTCACGATGAAGCAAGAGCATATCAAGCGCGTGTTGTTGCGCTACATTCAAGGGCATCTGACGGCTGAAGATATAGAGAATTGGGCCAATCTTATTGAAGGCCGAGAGGATATAGATTTTGAACCAGATCATGAAGAAGTGATCGGTGAGTGTGTGCATGAACTAGCGAATCCATCGTTAACTCATGAACTCTCCGTACAACGCGCAACTGAACTATTGAGTTTATTAAGATCTCTCTGAAGCAAGCGTAGCAAGTTAGGCTGGGTTGCTAAACCCAGCACAAACTCACTGGCGGTCGATGGAAAGGCTGGGTTTAGCAACCCAGCCCACCGCGCCGCTGTCGATGTAATTAGGAAGGTGAATCAATGAGCTTGGATAGCATAGAAGTAGTTGATGCAGTGGGCACTGATTCGGAGAGCGGCGCAGTTGTGCTAAGCATAATTGATGATTGGGACTGGATAGATGAGCGAAAACATCTTCTGGCTTTGCAAGATAAACTAAATGCATATTTAGGTTTCGTTGAATCTGGGCAGATTTATGACTCCTATCCGGACGCCAGTGGACGACCTCTGCGCATTAATGTAATCAGTAAGTTCCCCCCACCCCAAGCAGCATTAATCTTTCTCGATAAAGCATCTGCTGTTGCGGCTCAGCTTAATATGGCAGTGGCCCACCAAATTACTGGTTAATTTGTTGCCACAGATGGTAGAAAATGCGCGGCGTCGATCTAAAAAACCTTGACTACGGAGGGCTTTAATCCGATCTCCTACTCACTGGAGGACGAGTAAAGGGATGAGCCGCTACAAATGCACGTGAGGCACGCTTTGGACACCTACAACAACGGCGTGTTGCACAAACCAACGAGTACGCGACACAAGCTGAACTGTTACGCGGGAAATAGCAGGTTGACGATTTGTTCGAGTTAGAGAACACGGCGCAGAAGGTGGAGGGCGTTGTTGTCGGCGGTGGTGCCGATTGCGGAGGTGGTGAAGGTTGCCGGGGTCGTGGGCAAGGTGGTGCAGGGGGCTGATAAATTCGTTGAGGTGGCTAAGGGGGTGAATGAAGTTGGCGATGCCATCCATACTTTGGATGCCGCGGAGAGTGCAGCGGTAAATCCTGAACCGTTATTTCATTTCTAATTCAATAGTACATTCATGATCCAAGGCCATGCGACGATCGACTAGATGGAGTTCGCAAGGTCTTCCCCCTCGCCCCGAGCAAACAAGAAGGCAGCCGCACGCAAAATTCTGGAATTTTTAGGCCATAACAAGCGTGGCACGCCGCGCTCAACTCGCCAGCTTCAAAGGCGGCATCGGGCAATCGAGTATGGCGGCCGCGGCGCGCACCATCTCGTGCTCTTCGGGCGTGATGCGGCCATCGAACTCCACGCAACGCACCATGGCCTCGAGCAGACGTGGTTTGTGCAGCGGTTGCAAGCTGCCTAGCGCGGTGAAGGCGGCTTCGAGCCGGTTCAGATCGGGAGCAGCCTGCCAGGCCAGCGTCGGCGCGGGGTCGAGGCCCAGCGCCGCGGTGGCGGCGGCAAACGCCTGCGCCGCCTTGTCTTCGCCGTCGTGTCCTGCGCTGGCCAGTGCGCTCAGCAGCACACCCGCCGGTTCGCGCAAGGCGCCAAGCGGCTGCACGCGCACTGGCGCCCGCTTACCGCGCGCCGTGAGGCTGGCGCGCAGGATGTGGCGCAGACACCACGCAAACAGCGGCAACTGCGCATCGCGCGACACGAATTGTTGCAAATCGTTCAAAAAAGTCTGCAACTGCGGCTCCGACAACGCGCGTAGCGCTGGCAGCGTTAGCTCGAGCACAGGCAAATAGAGGGGCCGCGGCAGTGTATCGATCTGCGGCAGCAAGGTTTGCAATTGACGATAGGCGTTGGCATCGAGGCGTTGCCGCAGCCAGTCCATCTGGCGCTGCCGCACTGAGACGTCGGCGCAGGCAAGCAAAAGACCGAAGCCCAGCAGGGTGGCGCCAAGCGTGGTGTGCACCGCCTCGTTGATCGCCGCTGGCAACCCATCAAGCTGCGCGCTGGCGCTGGTGAAATGCTCTGCATCGGGATCGCCCACCCGCCCCACCAGCGCAGCGGAATGCGCGGCGGCAAAACCGGCCAGCGCCGTATTTTCTGCCTGCGCCACGTTCAATGCCGCTTGTGGCTCGATGAACTCACCCTGCCAACCCGGCTCGATGCGGCGGATGCGCTCTCCCAGTGGCGGGTGCGTGGCAAAAAGACCGAACAGGCTGCTCACGGTGCCCTGCCCGAACAGCATGTGACTCATTTCGCTGGCATCGACGCTGCGCAGTTGCGAACCCTGACTGTAGCCGCCGATCTTCTTCAAGGCGCCGCTGATGCCCGCGGGATTGCGCGTGTATTGCACCGCCGAGGCATCGGCAAGAAATTCGCGCTGGCGGCTAACCGCGGCTTTGATCAAGTTACCGAAGAAGGTGCCGCCGTAGCCAATCACCACGAGCCCGATCCCCAGCAGCACCAGAGCGTTGCCGTCGCGGTTGCGTCCGCCGCCAGAACCACTGCTGCGCACACGGGCGACGCTTTGCGTTCGCAGCAGAAAATAACCGATGAGGCCCAGCACGGTGATGCCATAGAGCCAGCCCATCAAACGGATATTCAGGCGCATATCGCCGTTGAAAATATGACTGAACTCATGCGCAATGACGCCTTGCAGTTCATCGCGGTTGAGCAGCTTGATACAGCCGCGCGTTACGCCGATCACGGCATCCCGCGCCTGGTAGCCCGCGGCGAAGGCATTGATCGCGGAATCTTCGATCAAATACACCTGTGGTACCGGCGCGCCAGCGGCAATGGCCATTTCTTCCACCACGTTCAATATCTTGCGTTCGTCGGCATCGCGGGTGCCGGTATTGAGCAAGCGGCCACCCAGGCTTTCCGCCACCGCCTTGCCGCCGCCGCGCAACTGCGCCAAGCGAACCAACGCGCCAAGCGCCACCACCGCCAGAATCACCGCGCTGACATCGAGCAAGACGGTATACGGCAGATCGCCCGCCAAAAGCCGGGTCATGTCGATGAGCGGCGCGCTGCCGTCTTGGGTGTCTTGCATGGACAGCAGCGCCACCACCATGGCAGTGGTGATGAGGATCAGCGAAATAATGGCAAGGATGAACAGCAGCACCAGCTTGCGCGTGCTGCCCCTGGCGCGTTCCTGATGTTCAAAAAAGTTCACGGCGCTACCTGGTGATGCCAGCGCGAAGCGAAAACGATTTTTCGTTCAAAAAAATCGCTCGCACTGGCGCACTAATTAAAAAACTAGAAGCTGACTTTCGGCGCCGCCTGAATCGCCTGGTGATCGTCGAACTCCAGCAGGCTGGCGTTATTGGCATGGCCAAACATATTGGCAAACAAGATGGGCGGAAAGGTTTGGCGATAGGTGTTGTAGGCGGTAACTGCATCGTTGAACGCCTGGCGTGCAAAGGCCACGCGGTTCTCGGTGCTGGTGAGTTCTTCCGAAAGCTGCTGCATGTTGGCGCTGGCTTTGAGGTTGGGATAAGCCTCCATCACCACATGAAAATTGCGCATGGCGCCAGCAAGCGCCCCTTCGGCTTGGCCGAGGCCGCTCATAGCTTGCGGGTTGCCCGGCGCAGCAGCGGCGGCGGCGAGGCCATTGACCGCCTGGTTGCGCGCGGCGATCACCGCTTCCAGCGTGCCGCGCTCGTGCGCCATGTAGGCTTTGGCGGTTTCCACCAGGTTGGGGATTAGGTCATAACGGCGCTTGAGTTGCACTTCGATTTGCGCGAAACCGTTCTGGAATCGGTTTTTCAGCGTGACCAATTTGTTGTAAATCCCGATCACCATGAAGACCAGGATCGCCAGCACTGCAAGCGTAATGATGATGCCCATAAAGCTCCTTATATAACGACGAGATATGTAACGACAAAAATAGGTAACGACAAAATAGCTAACGACGAAAACAGATAACGGCAGCCTGCGCCGATTGTGGCACCCCCTGCCGCTACGGGATAGCCCTGTCAGGCGGAAATCTGCCTGGTCCAATCGCCCAGATTGTAGTGGTTGCTGACGCGAGCGATCTTGCCATGCTTCAACTCGAAGAAGGCTCCCACGCGCAGGCGGTAAGGCTGGCCGCGGGCGGGTGGCAGATCGCTGTCGGTAACGAGGTACTTGCCATTGAGCATGAATTCCGCGGCGGCGCGCGAGCCGTCTGCGCTCACCATGAACACCGGGTTCAACACGTCTTCTTTATAGCAGCGTTCCATGTGTTGCAAAAATTCGCGGAACTTCTGCTTGCCTTGGCGCGGCTGGCCTTGGCTGGGCTCGTGCAGCACGTCGTCGGTCAGCAGCGCCAACATGCCTTCGTAGTCGCCGGCGTTGAAGCGCTGATAATACTGTTCAAGAATTGCGGTCATGCGAAGTCCTCTAAAAAACGGTAATGGCAGCGCTCAGCGGATGCCGTGCATCAACTTGCGGATCAAAGGCGAAATCAACAGCATCACCAGCGCTACACCCATGGCGATGTAACCCACTTGCGTGTAAACCACGACATAGGTGGCCTTGGCGGCGGCGGTGTCGGTCAACTGCCCGCCGATGGTTTCGGCGCCAGTCATCGCGGCAATCACACCCGCCAGATAATTACCGAGGCCGCTGTACAAAAACCATGCGCCCATGGTCATGCCCACCGCGCGCGCGGGCGCCAGCTTGGTGACTGCCGACAACCCCACCGGCGACAGCATCAACTCGCCAATCGTGTGCACCCAATAAATGAGGAAAATGAAATACATCGACGTCATCCCGGCGCCCGCCAGCTTGATGCCTCCCACCAGCGTCAAAAAGCCCAGACCTGCCATGAATACGGCAAGCGCGAATTTCACCGGCGCGGAAGGGTTGAGCCGGCGTTTATCCAGCGCCACCCAAAGCCACGCCATCAAGGGCGCGAAGGTCACGATGAAAAACGCATTGAGCGCCTGAAACATCGGCGCTGGCACGTTAAAACCCAATAGGTTGCGATCCACCAAGCGATCGGTGAACAGGTTGAGCGAGGCGCCAGCTTGCTCGAACAAGGCCCAGAATGGGATCTGCGCCAGAATGAAATAAAGCCCCGCCAGCATCCGATCGCGCTCTTCGCCAGCAAGGCGCAGGAACGTATACCCCACCATGCCCACCAGAATCACAATGCCCAAGAGCCCCACATAACCTTCGTGCACCAGATTGGCATTCATCACGATCATCATGCTCAGCGCCACGATGCCAAGGCCCGCTAGGTAACAAGCGCTTTCCACATTGATCGGGCCGAGCACCTTGGCGCGCAGCCGCTCTGGCTCGGGCGGCTCCGCGCGGCCTTCGAGCCAGTCTTGATAGCGCAGAAAAATCGTCAAGCCGCATACCATGCCGATGCCAGCGAGGCCGAAACCGTATTTCCAGCCATACGTGATGCCGAAATAACCGCACAGCATCGACGACAAAAAGGCCCCAAGATTGATGCCCATGTAGAAGAACGTGAAGCCAGAATCACGCCGCGCATCGCCGAGCGCGTAGAGGCTGCCAACGATGGTGGAGATGTTGGCCTTGAGGAAGCCGACGCCTGCGATGATGAGCGCCAACGATAGGTACATCACATTCTGGTAAAACTCATCGGCTTCGACGCGAACGCTGAACTCTGCTCTATCAATGCTGGCAGGCAGGTCCACCGCGGCGGGATTGGCAACCTGCATGATGCCCCCCCCCGCGGTGAAACTGATGCGCGATTCGGCGCCGCTCGCCGTGAGCAGCATTTGATTGGCATCGCCGCCGCGGCCATCGAGCTTGAGCACGTAGTCGCTGCCGCCATAACTCATGATCTGGCGCGAACCCTCGCCTTCAAAGGCCATGCCCAGATGCCCGAACACCAGCAGGATGGCGCCAAAGGTCACCGCCTTGCGCGAGCCCAGGTAGTGATCCGCGAGCGTGCCGCCGATGATGGTCATCACGTACACCAGCGCGATATAAGCCCCAAAGAGCACATTGGAATATTCGTCACTGAACAAAAAATGCTGGGTGAGATACAAAATCAACAGCCCGCGCATTCCATAGAAGGAGAAGCGCTCCCACATTTCGGTAAGGAACAGGATCAAGAGGCCACGTGGATGCCCCAGGATAGTGTTGGCGGCTACGGCCTCGGCGGCGGCGGGATGGGAAGACACGGTCATGGTGGCTCCTTGCAAGCAGGTGATGCGCGGCAAGTTAGTCAGAAAACCGGGCTTTTTCAAGCCACAAACGCATTCGCCCAAAACGCCCTCCCCGCTTGTGTTGCCCACCGGCACTCGCTATTTTTAGCCACCTTTTGCAACGGAACCCGCGCCAAACCGTGAATCACGCTCACCCAACCGCCAGCCAAGCGCCTCAGCTCGGCCTGCCTTACAAGCAAGGACGCAGCAAGCACACCTATGACGCCATGGTCAGCGCCGGCTTCAAACTGCTGGAGGAACGCGATTTTCAGGATATTTCCATCGCCGATCTGACGCAGGAAGCGGGTTACTCCGTTGGCGCCTTCTACGCCCGCTTCCGCAGCAAGGACGAATTTTTCGATGTGCTGGTCGCGCAGCATCTCGACAACCGCACCGCCACCCAGATCGCGCTGTTCGCCACACTGCCGCGCGCAGAGCTACTGAGCAAGCTGGTGGAAGACATCGTGGGCTATTACTGGCAATACCGTAAATTCTGGCGTGCCGTGCTGCTGCGCAGCGTGCGCGATCCTGAGTTCTATAATCCGATGCGCCAACACCGCCAGGACACCACGCAGCGTTTCATCCAACACCTGGCGCAGGAAACCGGCAGAGAACTCTACAGCGGCGAGTGCGGCAATATCGCCTTCGCTTTCATGGTGGTCTACGGCACCCTCGACAGCATCGTCATCAACGAGCCAGGCGAATTGCCGATGGATCAGGCGCAATTTACCGCGAATCTCACTCGTACCTTCGCGCTGGTATCAGGCGCCGGCACCCTATTGATCCGCCCCTCCGAACAGCCGCCAGGAAACTAAAAAATAGTTACTGGCGCGCTAAACCTCGACCGCGCTCGCAGCGTCCAAGGGGCATATGAACGCACACCGAGCCCCTGTCTTGAACGAATCTCCGCTATCCACCAAAGCGCCTTTGGCGTTGGTCGCCCCGGATGAAGCCGCGCTGATCAGCCTGTGCCAGCGCGGCCATCAGAACGCCTTCCGGCAACTGTATGAGCAATACCTGGGCCTCGTGTACGGCCTCTGCCTGCGTCTGACCGCCAACCGCGCGCTGGCCGAGGATGCGACACAAGAAGTCTTCATCCAACTCTGGCGCCGTATCGCCTCGTTTCGTGGCGACAGCAGCTTTGCCACCTGGCTGCACGCGCTCTGCACCAATACCGTCATCAGCTATCTGCGCCGCCAAAAAAGCTGGCGGCAGCGCATCCACCTCGGCGATGACACCGAGGAGCTAGCCAACGCACTAGAAGCGCAGGCGCCGCCCGACCTTGGCGATCTCGACGACTTCATCCGCCGCCTGCCCGAGCGCGCCCGCGTGATCTTCGTGCTGCATGGTGTCGAGGGTTACCGGCAGGATCAGGTGGCGCACATGCTGGGCATCGCCACCGGCACGGTAAAAGCGCACTTTCATCGCAGCAAACAGTTGCTGCTGCACTGGCTCGGCCAGCAGGAGGAATGCCCCCATGAGCGATCATGAAGAACTGCGGCTCTTACGCGCACTCGATGCGCTGCCGCGCGCCATACAGCCACAGCGCGATCTTTGGCCTGGCATCGCGCACGCGCTACAGGCGGAAGCCTACGCCAAACCACGCCTGCATAGCGGCGTGCGGCGGCTGGCGCTCGCCGCGTCACTGCTTTTGATGCTGGGCACCAGCCTCTATTACGGCCTGCGCCAGCCCAATCCCGCGTTCGACCATGGCGAACTCGACACCCTGATCGCGGCGCTGCAAAGCCGCCAAGCCACCAGCAAGGCGGCGCTATTGGTGCAGTACCGCGGCCAAAACGCCGCTTATGCCGACTGGCAGACACAAATGCAGGAACTGGAAAGCGCCGAAGACGCGATCTACCGCGCGCTGCGCCAGGATCCGGGCAACCTCGCGCTCTTCACCCTCTTGCGCCAGGTGCAAGACAAGCAACTCAAACTGATCGACGCGGTGTTTTCGCCGCGCTTCACCACCCTTTGATTTTTCCCCAGGAGCCACGCTCATGACACTACGTAACGCTGTTTCCCTGTTCTTTTTAAGCGCCACCTTCACCGCCGCCTCCGCTGCGCACGCGGGCACGCCGATCGACGAAACCCACGCCGTAAACCCCGATGCCGTGATCGCGGTGGATTTATTGAACGGCCATCTCAAGATCGTAGGCTGGGACCGTCAGGAGTTCCACATCAGCGGCACACTGAGCTACAACGCCACCGGTTTCACACTGCAAGAGCGCGACAATGGCCTGTATTTCACCGAAGAGCTGGAGCCTCGCGGCAACTGCCTTGGCAACAATCCTTGCCGCAACAATGGTCAGAACGCCAACAATAATCAGAACGCCAACAATGGCCAGAATCCCAACAACGGCCAGAACGCCGATCTCACGCTCGAAATCCCGCGCAATGGCATTCTGCGGCTGAGAGGCACCAACATCGAAGTTCGCCTCAGCGGGCTCGAACGCAACACGGAAGTCGCGTTGGTCAACGGCACCATCACCGCCGAAGATCTCAAAGGCGTGGTGAAACTCAACACCGTCAACGGCGGCATCCACACCCATAACCTCGAGGGCCGCTTGAGCCTGGAAACCGTCAATGGGCGCATTTCCGATCAGAACTCCAGCGGCAACCTCATCGACTACCGCACCGTCAATGGCCGCATCGAATCCAGTACCCAGGGCTCGCACGTCCGCCTCAACAACGTCAACGGCAAGGTAGATCTGCTGCTAGGCGACATCGACTTGCTGGAAGCCTCCACGATGGGCGGCGACATCAAGATCGCCGCTGCGCTCAACGCGCTGGCCGCGGTGGATCTGTCATCGGTACGTGGCCGCATCGAACTGGCGCTACCCGCCGCCGCCTCGGCAGATTTCGCGCTGCGCACCTCGGTGGGCGGGCATATCGACAATGCCCTGAGCAGCGATAAGCCAGTGCAGCGCAACCGTTTCGCCAACGCCAGCAATCTCGACTTCGTACTCAACGGCGGCGGCGCCAACGTGAAGATCACCACCTTATCCGGCGACATCAAATTGTGCGCCGCCAGCGCCGACCCGGTGCCGGGCTGCTGAATAAGAAATCCCAGCATGAGCATGTTCCCTCCCCCCAACTCCTCTTCTGCACAAGCCAGAGGAACGGGCTACTGAGGAGGGCTAGAGAAAGGGAGCGCGAGTACAGCGTGTTGCGAACACCTCGAGCCGCCCCCAGCTTTGCCGGGACGCCGTGAACCCATCCCTGGGGGCTTGCGTTCGGCCATCCATGGCCTCAAGCACCCTGCAAAGCCGGGGGCGGCCCAAGGCGCTCGCAAAGCACGTTCAGTGATGCCCTCTATTGAGCCTCGATACGAAAAAGTGTGAACTGCGTCACAGAACGCAACAAATTTTTTTGACACCATGCTCCGGCGACGGCTAGTTTATTGCGGGGCAGCCAAGGTGTGAAATCGCCCTGGCATAACTGCCCATTCGGTTTGATTAACTCAGGAAGATTTGGCATGTGGGAGTGGTGGCAATTAAATTTAGAAGAAAACCCGGTTACGCCTTTAGAACCAAACCCACCTGAGCCTTATCAGACCGACTACATCCGCGGTGGCGTCGGCTTACAGAGCTATTACTTTGGCGAACCAACAACCCAAACCTGGGCCTACACCACCCCTAGCGGCGCGGGCTATGATGCTCGCAGCGTCACTTACCTCAATTCCGACGGCAGCGCCCCCAACAGCATCACGCACTTCGACAACCTCGACGGCAGTACCACCACGATCGTCAGCTCAACCTTCGGCGGTTGGGCTAGCAACGACAGCGGATTTGCCCTGAACCTGACGCTCGAAAGCAGTTCGCTGAGCGGTTTTGATCCGTTTGGCGGGGGCGTCGCACAGACGCCCGTTGATACTCCTAACGATGACGCTGATCGAATAAATGTCACCTCAAAAAATGTCACCTCAACGCCTGCGCAAACATTGGACTCGTTCGAAGTGGCACTCAAAA
>JAIRJU010000219.1 GCA_031260485.1 Pseudomonadales bacterium
CCATCGGCATTGCCGATCTGCACGATACCTGCACCGCCCTGGACGATGTTCAGCCGCGCGGATGGATCAATCAGAGTGATGTTGCCGGTGCCGACATAGTGAAGGGTGCCCTCTGTGCCGGCCAGCACTTGCGCCACGGCAAGGTCGCTGCCGCTGCCTGTGGTGACAATGCCCTGATTGATGACGAGGCCACCGGAGAAGGTGTTGTTGGGGCTGATGAGCGCCAGCGCGCCAACACCCGCCTTGCGGAGGGAGCCGGCGCCCTGGAGGTAGAAAGTGCCGCCGAACGTGAGCGTGGTCGCGGCGGTGGAACCGACGTTGATCGCCAGCAAACCGGTCAGGTCGGTCACCTGGCCGGCATTGAGCGTCAGGCTGCGGCCAGCGCTGCCGCCTTCGAGGTTGAAGCTGTCGGCCAGCACGAAGCGGTTGTTCAGCGAGACCGTGCCAGCGGCGCCGGAAATATCGAACACCTGATTGCCGCCATTGGCCATCACGATCGTCAGGTTGGCGTTGCCCAGCGCGGCGGCTGCATTGAACGCCAGCGTGCCCGCGTCGAAATAGAAATTGGAGCCAGCCGCAAAGGTGTTGCTGCCCGTCAGGCTGAGCGTGCCCGAGCCGGTTTTGTGGATCGTTGGCGTGTTGGTGATGTTCCCCGCGCTGTTGATCCGCGCGCCAGCCACGGTGTTGAACGTCAGGATGTGCCCACCGCCGCTGAGAGCGCCTATCGTGAGAACGCCGCCGTCGGTGCTGCCGTTGGTGATCCGCAGATCGCTGGCCATGGCGATGGCCGAAGTGATGCTCAGATTGCGACGGCCCACCAGATCAAGCGTCGCCAGCCCGGTGCCGTTATCAAAGTTCAGCGTGCCGCCCGCCAGTACAACGGTGTTCAGCGCGGCCCGAGTGGAACTGACGCTGAGCGAACCCAGTCTGTAACTGGCGCCCAGCGTGATGGTCTTGCTCGCCGCGATGCTCGGATCGGTGTCGTCGATGATCACCGCCGCACCGGCCACATTCGGCGCAGTGCCGCCATTCCAGTTGCCGTTCGTGATCCAGAAGTTATCGACCGAACCATTCCACGTCTGCGCCAATCCCGGCGCGGCCACCGCCGCCAGCGACAGACTCACCAGCAGATTGCCCACCCGGCTGCCCGGTGCGCGCAACTTGCGCCCGCTGCGCCCGGATTTGCTGTGGCCTCTGGCCAGCTCAGATACCGCCTGCCAAAGACCGAGGCTGCGATTGAATACGACCTTGTAGACGTGATTCATGATGTTTTCCCTTGAAAGCGATGAGCGCGAGGCGGGATACGCCCTGACAGTTGGCGGATAGATGAGCAGGAAGGAATTCCCCAATGCGGGGAAGAAACCACAGCGCCTGTTTTTAAAATGGCTGCGGGCTGCGTGGGTCTTTTTCGCGCGCTGCTACACGTCCTCGCTGATAACCAGCAAAGACCGCCAGGCACACGAAAGGGGAGATTCTGGGATTGCAAGCTTCCATGCCGAGTAATGAGGAATAACTCATTCTGGCGAAAGCCCTAAATATGTAAATCCATCAAATGATAGGTTTTTTCTTCTCAAGCCTCGCTGTCGAGCGTTGCCAGGCCCGCCAGCAAGCGAATCAAATCGGCCTGACTGCGCGTGCCGGTTTTGTTAAAAATTCTGTGAAGGTGATCGCGCACCGTGCCCATACTGATCGACAAATCGCGGGCTATGCCGGGTAAATCCGAATTCTGGAACAACAACAGCGCCACCCTGGTTTCAGCGGGACTCAACTCGTAGAGTTCGCGCAGCATTGCCGCCTTGGGCGGTGCTTGCCGCTTGTGCTCGAATGGGCGGATCAGTACCAGCGCCATCGGTCGCGGCCAGGGGTTGAGCGTTTGCAGTTCGGGCGACAGTGGCAATAGCTGAACACGCAAGGCGGTCAGCGATTGTTTTTCACCGTGCGTCAGCAAACATTCCCCGGCCTGCGATGCTCCGCTGGCGCAAGCGGCTCGCGCAAGCAGATCGAACTGACCCGGCTCCAATCCTTGCGGCTGCAAGCGCCCGCCGTTCACAGGCAGCAGATGCGCGGCACGGCGCAACAAGACTTCAGCAGACTCGTTGGCGTATTGGATGCGGGCATTTCCGTCGATCACCAGCATGGCATCGCGCGATTTGCCCAGGGCCACGCGGGCCAGCCCGCTTTGTGCGGCCTGGCGTTTCATCTCGATGCGTAGCGGCAGCGCGCGCCGCAGGTGCGATAGAAAGTCGAGGTCGAACTGCTTCAGTTCTTCATCCGCGTAGCAAGGCTGATCCAGATACCGGGTCATGCCCAGGTAAGCCGTCACGCCGCGATCGCGCAGCACGCACTGCCCGGCGTGAGCGCCCATGTCCATACCGCGGAAAAACTCCTGATAGAAGGTATCGCGCGCGTACTGCTCGCCCAAATCTTGCTGGGCAACGTACCAGAGGCCCTTGGGATTGCGCTTCATGATCGCCAGCCCGGTGTCGTACTGGTGATAGTAGTCGCGGTAACGGGCCGCAGCTCCCTCGGGATTGCCGGTTTCATCCGCGACGACGTGATCGCCCTGGCTGCTGGAAATCAACGTCAGCGCTGCGCTGCCAGTAAGGTTGGCCATGCCACGCAGGGCAAGGTTCCAGCTTGGGTCATCCAAGACGCCTTGGTAGAGTTGCTCGATGATAGCGGCGGCGGTGTGCCGCGAGCCGGTTCGCACCCCAGTCGACTTGACGGGTTTGCGAGGCATCGAACGGTTGTGATTTTCAGCGTTTTCCATGGATGCTTAATGCAACACCATGAATTGACGCTGATGAGCGATGAGCGATGAGCGATGAGCGATGAGCGATGAGCGATGAGCGATGAGCGATGAGCGATGAGCGATGAGCGATGAGCGATGAGCGATGAGCGATGAGCGATGAGCGAT
>JAIRJU010000319.1 GCA_031260485.1 Pseudomonadales bacterium
CCCGTCTGGGGCTGGATCGCCCTCGCTGCTGTGACCTTGGTCGCTGGAGCCGTGATGCTATGGAAAGCCATCCAAGCCACCGACACACCGATGGAAGAATGGCTCAAACACTGCATTTACGGTAAATATCCGAAATACACATCCCAGGAGGAAATGGAAAAACTCAATGACGTGGCCTATGCCATGACCATCGAGTTCAATTGGAAAGACCCTCCGATTTTACCGTTTGTCAGAGAGAGTTATTTGGATAATTACGACAGTGTGCATTTCGATATCAGCCTGCCTGGTCTCGGCGAAACGAGTACGATCGACTGTAAGCTTATTCTCATCGGCAGGGGTAGGCGTACAGAAGTTTTCCATGACACCATTAAGCCAAAAATGATAGGAAATAATCCGATTGATCCGCATGTGGCGACTATAGGTCCATATACGCCAGGTCCAGTAGTCAAACTTGATTACGCTTGGTATATCCCACCAAGCATTCGAGGGGGACATTACATTGGAAAACTTCAGGTAAACGATAACATTTATTCGAGTGCTATTCTTGAGTTTCAGTATTTTCCAGACACGAAAACGATGCCTAATTTCGTATTACCCAAGGCAGCGGATAAACAAATTATGATAGTGGAAGATTGATGAATAAGAAGCCAAAGCGAATTTTTAGCGCCTACGGCAAGCTGGATCAAAAAACCCGGAACTGGCGACTTCTGTCACCAGTCAATCGCAATGCCAATTCATATGCAAAAGGGGAAGAGCTTGTTTATCGAATGAATGAAACAACCCTGGAAATTGGGCAAGGAATGAGTCATTTGAGAGGGCTTTTGTGGCTGATTGGATTAGCCGGTTTGGGTGCGTTTGCATTTGGATTTTGGATTACTTTTTTTATTGCACTTCCTCGAACGCTTTCTGACGGAGATTATGATGGGGTTTTGGGTGTGATGATTTTTACAATCGCCATACTTGTGGTAATTGGTATTCCTGCCATGTTTTTTTGTCTTTATTTGTTTTTAAATGACCTCTTTGGTTATATTGATGCCCCCGTTCGCTTCGACCGCATCCGGCGCAAGATTTACGTCTGGGCCAGCCCGGCAGTGCGCAAGGAAGGGCCGCTGGAACTGGATTGGGATCAAATCACCCCAGTAGCGCAAAGCGTTAGCGCACCGCCATTTCAGGTCAATGCCTTCAAATCTGTCCTGCTGGTCGATATGGACGCCAACGGCGACGTCCGTTTTGAGAGACGGATTCCACGCATCGCCCAGATCGGCGCGGCCTTGCTCACAGGCGAGGACACGCTGGCCGCCTACGAATATGTCCGCCGCTTCATGGAACACGGCCCGGATTCGCTGTCACCAGTCAAGACACACTTGGTACTACGTCCACGCGGTATGCGCCCCTTTGTGGATGGCGTCGGCTTTCTGAGCATCATGCGCCCTTACTTCAATCTGCCCGAACATCATCAGCGCAGTCCGGGTTTGATCACTGTGATCACCGTGCTCGGCTCGCTCTTCTCCATGATTCTCGTCCCTTACCAATGGTCAGCGGGCATTGCCCAGAAATGGACGACACGCCTTCCACGCTGGCCGCAACGCTACGATGAACTGGCTGCCAGTGGTGGCCCAATGCAGCCGCCCGCTGGTTCCGAAGCCAACGATCCGCCCTTGTTGCTACAAGAAAAACTCATTGCCGCCCTCTGGCACGCTTGCGCTATCGCGGGGTATGGTTGGTTTGTTTGGCACGGGATGAAGCATTAAGCCCTCAGATTTTGGTAAATTTGGTACGTTCTACTTTCGATATTGATCGCTCCAGGGTGTCGATCTGCATGTGCTGGACATGGGCCTATTGCAAGCCGGCGCGAGCGTGAAGGGCGAATTCGAGAACCGTCTGAAGAACGTGATCGACGAAGTCAAGAAGAGCGCGCACCCGATCATCCTGTTCATCGACGAAGCGCACACGATGATCGGCGCGGGCGGTCAGGCGGGCCAGGGCGACGCGGCCAATCTGCTCAAGCCTGCCTTGGCGCGCGGCGAGTTGCGCACCATCGCGGCGACGACCTGGGGCGAATACAAGAAGTATTTCGAGAAGGATGCGGCGCTGGCCCGCCGCTTCCAGGTCATCAAGGTCGAAGAACCCAGCGAGGAACTGGCCGCGGCCATGCTGCGCGGCATGGTGCCCTTGATGGAGAAGCACTTCGGCATCCGCGTGCTCGACGAGGCGATCACCGAGGCGGCGCGGCTGTCGGCGCGCTACATCAGCGGTCGCCAGTTGCCCGACAAGGCGGTGGGCGTGCTCGACACCGCCTGCGCCAAGGTGGCGCTCGGCCAGAGCGCAGAACCGGCTGTGATCGAAGACCTGCGCCGCGAGATCGAGCGCATCGACATCGAAAGCGCCGCCCTCGCCCGCGACCATGCCACCGGCAACGCGAGTGCCGGCGCGGGTGAGACGCGCCTGAAAGAACTGGCCGAACGCAAGGCCGCAGCCCAGAGCGACCTCGGCGCCCACGAGCAGCGCCTGACCCAGGAGCGCGCTCTGGTCGAACGCATCAAAGCCCTGCGCGAGCAACGCGAACACCCCGGCGTGGTTCCGCCCGCGCCGCCCGCCCCCGCACCGGCGACCGCCAAGGCGCGCAAGGGCGCCAAGCCCGCAGCCAAACCCGCCGACGAACTCGACGCCGCCGTGGCCGAGTTGCGCGCCCTGCAATCGCAAAGCGCCCTGCTGCCGCTGCAAGTCGATGGCCACGTGGTCGCCGAAGTCGTCTCCGCCTGGACCGGCGTGCCCCTGGGCCGCATGGTCAAGGACGAAATCCGCACCGTGCGCAACCTGCGCGAACTGCTCAGCGAGCGCGTCATCGGCCAAGACCACGCCCTCGAAGCCGTGGCCCAGCGCGTGCGCACCGCCAGCGCCCGGCTGGAGGACCCCGACAAGCCCCGCGGCGTGTTCCTCTTCGTCGGCCCCTCGGGCGTGGGCAAGACCGAAACGGCGCTGGCGCTGGCCGACATCCTGTACGGCGGCGAGAAGAAGCTCATCACCATCAACATGAGCGAATACCAGGAAGCCCACAGCGTCTCGGGCCTGAAGGGTTCGCCGCCCGGTTACGTGGGCTACGGCGAAGGCGGCGTGCTCACCGAGGCCGTGCGGCGCAACCCCTACAGCGTGGTCTTGCTCGACGAGGTGGAGAAGGCCCACCCGGACGTGATGGAGTTGTTCTACCAGGTCTTCGACAAGGGCCGCATGGACGATGCCGAGGGCCGTGAGATCAACTTCCGCAACACGCTGATCATCCTGACCAGCAACGTCGGCTCGGCGCAGATCATGCAGGCGTGCCTCAACAAGAGCGAGGCCGAACGCCCTGCCCCCGATGCGCTGACCGAGACGGTGCGCCCGCTCTTGATGAAAGCCTTCAAGCCGGCGCTGCTGGGGCGCCTGAAGGTGGTGCCGTTCTACCCGATCAGCGACGACGTGCTGGCGCGGATCATCGAACTCAAGTTGAGCCGCATCCGCGATCGCATCGAAGCCAACCACAAGGCCGTGTTCGAGTGGGATCAGGCGCTGATGGAGGCGGTGCTGGCGCGCTGCACGGAGGTGGATTCGGGGGCGCGCAACGTCGATCACATCTTGAACGGCACCTTGCTGCCGGAGATCGCCGAGGCGGTGCTCGGGTGCATGGCCGAGGAGGCGGTGATCAGCAAGATCAAGGTGAGCTGCGCCAAGAACGGCGACTTCAAATACAAGATCACCTGAGGAAAAGGGAAAAAGACGTCATGGCAGCCCTGTCCCAAGCCCTGTTCACGCAAGACAACCGCCTGCTGGCGCTCCACACCCCGCTGGGCGAGAACCGGCTGATCGCCGAAACCCTCGAAGGCGTGGAGTCGATCGACGAAGGGGGCTTTCGCTTCGAGCTGACGGTCTTGAGCGATGACGCGAACATTTCCCTTAAAACCCTCATCGGCCAGCCGGTGCGCCTGGACGTGCA
>JAIRJU010000324.1 GCA_031260485.1 Pseudomonadales bacterium
CTGCCATCAGCATTGAGGTAGGTGACGCTGCGGGCGTCATAGCCCGCGCCGCTAGGGGTGGTGTAGGCCCAGGTTTGGATTGTTGGTTCGCCAAAGTAATAGCTCTGTAGGCCGACGCCCCCGCGGATGTAGTCGGTCTGATAAGGCTCAGGTGGGTTTGGTTCTAAAGGCGTAACCGGGTTTTCTTCTAAATTTAATTGCCACCATTCCCACATATCAAATCCTTCTGAGTTAATCAAACCGAATGGTCAGTTATGCCAGGGCGATTTCACACCTTGGTTGCTAGGTGCCGAATAGGCCACGGCTAGAACGTGATTTCAAGTAAAGTTTGTTGCGTTTTGTGACACAGTTCACACTTTTTCGCATTGAGGCTCAACAGATGGGCCACTGAACGTGATTTGCAAGTGCCTTGGGCCCACCCTCGGTACTCGCAACATGCTGTGCTTGCGCCTCTTTCTCTAGCCTCGCTCAGTAGCTCGTTCCTCTGGCTTGTGAAGGTTCAGGCGTGATTCAGTGACCGCTGCCTATGCTTTGCGCCGTGTCACACCTTTCAGGAGAACGCCATGAACCCGCTACCCTCAGCTTCTACCGCCCTTGCCGCTTTTGCCGCTCTCGTGCTGAGCGCCTGCGCCACGGCGCAGCCCGGCGCTTATGATGTCTATGAACAAGCCCGCGTGCTCGCGTCCACGCCGGTCTACCAGGCAGTGCAGACGCAGCAGCCGCGTCAGGAGTGCTGGGAAGAGCAAGTACAGTACCAGAGCCAAGCTCCGCAATCCGCCACTCCCGGTCTTTTGGGCGCGCTGATCGGCGGTGCCCTTGGCAATGCGGTAGGCAACCATAAGACCAACAAGCAAGTGGGCACCGTGGTGGGCGCCATCATCGGGGGTTCCATCGGCAGCGACATCGGGCGCAATCGCGGCGCGGGCAGCGCGTATCAGATCGAAACCGTCGAGCGCTGCCGCACCGTTTACGCCAACGTGCAGCAGGAGAAACTGGTTGGTTACGATGTACGCTATAGCTACAATGGCGTGCAACGCACGGTGCGTATGCCGTATGACCCAGGCGCCAGCGTGCGGGTCCGCGTGGATGTTGAACCAGTGTTCTGAGCGGTGTTGCCGCGCCGAGCGTTCTTTCGGGTAATGGCAGGTTAATGTCAGGTTAATGGCAGGTTAATGGTGCTGGGCTCATGAAACCCCCTTCAGGCTTTTCCCTCGCCTTCGCGCTGTTGGTGTGCCTGAGTGCTGTGGGCACGCCAGTGCTGTACGCCGCCAATCAGGCCACCAACCAAGAGCCGCCGCGTGGCTGCTCCTCGGATCAATGTGAACTCGGTCAGACGCAAGTGGGCGTGTCGCAGCGCGAGGCCGCCGAGCGTGCGCGTCAAGCCTATCCAGGTAGCCGCGTGTTGAGCATCCGCCTCGAAAATGACCAGTGGCTGCTGCGCATGGAACTGGAAGGCACGGTATTCAATGTACTGGTCGATGCCAATTCCGGCCGGGTGCGCCGGGCGGATTAAACGGGCAACGGCGTGAAAGGCTTTCCACCATGCGGCTTTTGATCCTTGAAGACGAAGACCTCCTGCGCGCCAAGCTGGTCAAAGCGCTGGAAGATAGCGATTATGTGGTCGATAGCGCCAGCGACGGCAAGACAGGGCTCTTCCTCGGCCTTGAATACGACTACGACGCCGCCATCATCGACCTCGGCTTGCCGCAGATAGATGGCATCGGCGTCATCAAGTCGCTGCGGCAGAAAGGCCGCACATTTCCGATTCTGATTCTCACCGCGCGCGCCAACTGGGCCGACAAGGTAGAAGGCTTGGATGCTGGCGCTGACGACTATGTGGTCAAACCGTTCCAGATCGAGGAAATCCGCGCGCGCCTCAACGCACTGGTACGCCGCGCCGCGGGCTTCGCCAAGCCGACCTTGGATTTTGGTCCGATCAGTTTAGATACCACCGCGCGGCGGCTCAGTGTGAATGGCGCAAGCGTGGAGCTTACCGCCTACGAATACAAGGTGCTGGAATACCTGATGTTGCATCCGGGCAAAGTCGTCTCCAAGACTGAGCTGACCGAGCACCTTTATGAACAGGATCACGACCGCGACAGCAACGTGCTGGAAGTGTTCATCCGCCGTCTGCGCCAGAAGCTCGATCCCAACGAAAGCCTCAAACCCATCGAAACCATCCGCGGTCTGGGCTATCGCTTCAATGTCTCGCCCAGCGTCAAGCGCTGATTCGCGCTATTCGCTCCAGGCCCGTTTATTGCTGGCCTTCGGTGTCTTGTTGATTCTGTTCCTCGGCCTTGCTGGCCTGGTGTTGGATCGCGCCTACCGGGAAAGTGTCGAAGCCGCCGTGCGCGAGCGGCTGCAACTGCAAATCTATGCCTTGTTGGGCGCGGCTGAGCCCGACAATCAAGGCTTCTTTCTGCCCGATATGCAGGAAGCGCGCTTTTCCCAGATTGATTCCGGCTTGTACGGCTTCATCCTCGATGCTGCGGGCCGCGAGCTTTGGCGCAGCCCTTCTGCGCTCAACCTCAAGCTGAACGCAGGCGGTTTCGCGCTCGGCTCGCCTGGTGTGGGTGAAATGCGCTATGGCAGTCTCTCCTTGCCTGGGCAGGGCGATCTGGTGTGGGCCAGTTACGGCACGTACTGGGAAAATCAGGAGGAAGAATTCAGCTTCGCCGTGCTCGAATCCGCGGCGCCAACGGCGGCGGAGATCGGTGAATTTCAGTCCAATTTGTATTTGTGGTTCGGCGCGCTGGCGCTGTTGTTGTCAGTGGCGCAGTGGCTGCTGCTGCGCTGGGGGCTGCGGCCATTGGCCAATTTGGCGCAGGATGTTTCCGCCATCGAGAGCGGTCAGCGCGACGAGCTGCAAGGGCGCTATCCGGTTGAACTGGTGCCAGTGACGCAGAACCTGAATCTGCTGATCAAGCGCGAACGCGAACGGCAACAGCGCTATCGCGGGATGTTGGGCGATCTTGCGCACAGCCTGAAAACGCCGCTGGCGGTGATGTCGGCCACGCTACAGGAAATTCGCGGCGGCGCCGCGCTCAAGGCGCCGCAACAGCATGACATGCAAGAGCAACTGACACGCATGGATCAGATCGTGTCCTACCAACTCAAGCGCGCGGTGGAAGCCAATCAACGGCGTCTGTTGGCCAAGCCGGTAGCCGTAGCGCCACTGCTCAAACGCATCGTGGGCGCGTTGACCAAGGTGTACCGTGATAAAGCCATGCAGGTGCGCCTGGAGGCGGCGGAGGATCTGCGCTTCTTTGGCGAAGACAGCGACCTCATGGAACTCTGTGGCAACCTCTTGGACAACGCCTGCAAATATGGCGCTGGCCGTGTCGAGGTGAGTGCGCGCCAGGATGGCCGCGCGCTGCTCTTGGACATAGAAGACGATGGCCCCGGCATTCCTCTCGATAAACGCCAGTGGGTACTCGAACGCGGCGCCCGCGCCGACACCGTGCGCAGCGGCCAAGGCATCGGCCTCGCGGTAGTGGTGGATTTGGTGAGCAGCTACGGCGGCGAAATCCACATCGGCGACAGCCCGCTCGGCGGCGCCAAGTTCAGCGTTCGCGTGGGCTGAAGCGCAGCCCAAGGTACAGCCCAAAATAAGGGCCGAAAAAGAAACACCGCCGTCTGAGGGGCGACGGCGGTGCAGAGAGAATACGCGTGCTGCGCTTTATTTCTCCCCTCGCCCGCTTGCGGGAGAGGGGTTGGGGGAGAGGGAGAAGACATCGCGCACTGAGAGTGCTGGCATTTAAATCAAAATCGTTCTAAAAGTTGCAGAGCGAAGGGTGTACTTCCGTGCGGATTTCAGCGCCTTGCGCGTTGTAGCTGCGCTCATAGCAGCGGCCATAGAGATCGCGGAACAGGCTCGGCGCAGCGGGCGCGGCATAGCTGGGCGTTGTCACGTAGGTGTTGTTGATGACGACCGGCGGCGCGGCAGGCACGATGATTCTTGGCGCTGGGCTCACGATGACTGGCGGGCTGTAGACGCGGCCATAGCTCAAGCCGCTGCCCCAGTAACCGGGCGAGCCGAAGTTGAGATTTACCGACCAGCGAGCGCTGGAACCGCCGCTGTAGCCGCTGTTGTAATTGTTGCGTGGGGCCACGTAAGTATTACGCGGGGGCGTGTAGTTTCTGGCGGGCGCGCTCCAATGATTATCGTGGCTGCTGCGCACGTTGTGAGAATTGCTGCGTCCATCTGCCAGCGCGGCGTCGGCGCTGAGGAAGAGGCCGCTGACCAGCATCAGTTTGAACAGGGTGTGTTGGATGGTTTTCATGACATTGCTCCCAGACGTTGCTTCCATTAGTACTGAAGTTCGGGCTTAGTCTACGGCGGCAGACTGAATGTCTCCTGAATCCTGGTAAGCCTGTGTTTTGAACACCCCGCAGCGCTGCCGCGCGATCAGGCAGGCAGCGCCTCCCAAGGCGAAGTCGCGGCACGAGCGCGGGCGCTCCGGGTAATGGCGGCAGAGAAACGGCGCTTGCGTGCTGCCGGTACCGCTCAGCGCAACGCACTGCCCTTGCGGGCGCGGCACCACGTAGCGCTCTGGGCTGCGCAGCTCGATCAGTTCAGGATGCCGCCGCGCGAAGCGTTCGTGTGGCGCGACTTCCACCACGTCGAACCCGCGATGGCAGCAAGCGCCGCAGCGCAAACAATCGTCTTGTGTGAGTGGCGGCTCGTAGCGCTCACACGCGGCTTGTGTGGCGGCGAAACGCGGCGGGCGCTGTGGCGCGTGGTTGGTGTCGAGGCGGTACACCGCCGCCTGGCAGCCTGGCTGTGTTTGCCGGCACTCGAGCGTACCCTGGCGGCGCACGAGGGCCCAGGCGCAGTCACCGCAGCGCCGCGTGGGTTCGGGATGCAGCCGGAAGCCACTGGGATGTTCGCCCAGCGTGTGCCGCCAGAGCGATGTTGCCGGCGCCCAGGTGCGCACGGCAGCGGCGAGCGCTGCGGTGGCGCTGAGCGCGTGATGCAGAATGTCGGCATAAGGTGCGCGGCGTGCCCGTGCCAGGCCCTCTCGCGCCAGCGCGATGGCGTCGTCCGTACCTGGCGCCAGCGGGTCGGGCGGCAGCGCGTCGTAGTACTGGCGCCACACCGTGGTCACCGCCATGAAGCGGCGCAGCCCATAGGCTTGAGCGAGCGCCGCTTGCAGACGATTGGTGGCGTATTCGTACACGAGATCCTTGGCCGAGGTGTTGTCGAGCCCCCAGTCGGGCAATTCGCGCGCCGCCTCTCCTGAGACCAGCAGATGGCACAGCTCATGAAAGATCATTTGCGCCAGGCAGTCGTCGGGGTCGAGGTGTTCGTCGCTCGCCAGTGTGAGCGTGCCGCGGCCATCCCAGGCGGCATAGGCATCCGCCGAGCGCACGACCTTCATGCCGAGGGCGGCCGCCGCTTGTAACCAGAGCAGGTCGGCAGGGTCTTGGTATTTGGACTGAATGGTTCTGGCCATGGCGTTTAGGCGTTCTGCGGTTGACGCTCGGCATAACGGCGCGCGATGCTCGCACAGACCATCAACTGAAGCTGATGGAACAACATGATCGGCAGCAGAATCAGCCCCAGATCAGGCCCCGCGAACAGCACGCGCGCCATGGGAATGCCCTGCACCAGCGATTTTTTGGTGCCGCAGAATACTACCGCGATTTCATCACTGCGCTCGAAGCCGCACAGGCGTGCCAGCGTGCGCGTGAAGAGCAGCGCAAATGCCAGTAGCGCGCCGCACAAAAGCGTCAACACGCCAAGCTCAGGCAGCGGCAGGCGGCTCCAGATGCCTTCGATCACCGCGGCGGAAAAGGCGCTATACACGGCGATGAGAATGGTGGCGCGATCGGTGATGGCGATGGTGCTTTTGTGACGTGCGACAAATTCACCGATCCAAGGCCGCAGCCAATGCCCGGCGATGAACGGCAGCAAAATCACCGCCGCCACCTTGCCGATGCCAGAGAGCGCCACCTCGCCACCCCTAGCGCCGGATAAAAGCCCCACCAGCACCGGCGTCAGCAATACGCCGAGAATTTGCGAGGCGGAAGCCGCCGCCACCGCCGCCGCCACGTTGCCGCGCGCGATCGACACGAAGGCAATCGACGATTGCACCGTGGATGGCAGCGCCGTGAGATAGAGCACGCCCGTCCAAAGCGCAGGCGACAGCAGCTTCGGCAGCAAGAGCGACAGCCCCAGGCCCACGAGTGGAAACATCACGAACGTGCAGCACAGAATCACCAGATGCAGCCGCCAGTGCGTCAACCCCGCCAGCACCGCCTGCCGCGACAACTTGGCGCCATGAAAGAAAAACAGCAGCACGATAGTGAGTGTGGCAAGCCAATCCACCACCACCGCCGCCTCGCCGCTGGCAGGCAGCAAGGAGGCGAGGATGACGGTAAGAACCAGCGTCAACAAAAAGGTGTCTGGCAGGAATTTCTTTAGCATAATTTGGTGGAATTTTTGTTCCTAAAAGGTATAACGAATACCGGCTTCCAACGAGCGCCCCGCTTCCGGGGCGAAGCCGCGCAGGTAAGACGTGGAGAGGCGCAGCGTCGCATTGGTGAGGTTGTGGGCGCGCACGAAGAGCAGCACTTCACCACTGCCGACGGGCAGCGAGTAATCCGCGCCGAGATCGAGGCGCGTCCAAGCGTTGGTGCCGATCTCGAACTGACCGGCGCGCGTCTGCTGGAACGCATGTTGCACGTTGCCGTATACACTCCAGTCGCCGCCGTTGTAGCGCAGCTCGGCGCCGAGGCGCGCTGGCGGCATCCGTGGCACCGCGCCCAGCGTGTCGAACTGTCCGCGCACCAGATCGCCGAACACGCTCAGTGCATAGTGGTTGGCGAGCGTGAATTTAGCATTCATTTCGATGCCGAAGAAATGCGCATCGTCCTGTGTATAGGCAAGCACGGGGAAGCCATCGACGCTCTCGCCAGTGGCGATCTGCCCAATGTAGTCATTGAAGCGGTTGTAGAAGCCGGTAAGGGTGGCATCGACGCGCTCGTCATTGAACGCCAGTGTGAGATCGGTGTTGAGCGAGGTTTCGGCGTTGAAGCTGTCGTTGCCGATTTCGCAGGCGCCGTTGGCGTCGTGGATAACGCAGTCATCCAGCGCGGCAAGCCCGTGATTGGAATACAACTCTTCCACCGAAGGCGCACGCTGCGAATGCGATATCGACAGGCCCAGCGAGGTTTGCGCGCTCACATCCCATAGCGCCGAGCCAGACAAGCTATATGTATCGAAAGCGCGCGCTGGCGCGGCAGCGTTTTGCGGATCGTGGTTTTGAGGATCGTGGTTTTGCGGATCATAGGTATCGCGGTTGAGGCGTCCACCAAATTCAAAGGTGGTGGCCGCCAGATGCAGATCCTCCACTACAAAGAGCCCGGTGGATTTGATGTCGGTGACGGGAATGAAGCTGCCTTCGCCGAGCGCCGAGAAGGTTTCATCGGCACGCTGCACGCCTACTACGCCGTGGCGCGCCGCAGTATCGGTATGAGTAAGCTGCACGCGCTGCTGCCAGGATTGGTTGGCGAATTGCGTGCCTTTTGCGCCGCTGGCCTCGACTTCGGCATGAGCGTAGTCGGTGTAGCTGGCTTTGTAGCTCAGGGTTTTGGCCCAAGCGGTCAAATCATGCCATTCGCCGTCGAGGTCATAACGGTTACGTTGCATCTCGATGTGTACGAAGTCGCTGTCGGCGGCTGTGGCGGCGGCGTCTGCCGTCGGCGGCAGGCCGTAGCGATTGTTGAGCCTGTTGTAGGCGAAACCGAGATGGCCGCCGTCATCGAATACCCAACTTACGCCGCCGGTGCCGCTATTGCCGCGGCCACCGGTGTTGGGAATGAAACCCTGAACATTCTCGGCGCTGGCGTCGAGATAACGCGGGTCGATGGCGCTGCCCGGAATGTTGAGATCATTCCAATCGCGGTAGAGGCCATCGACATGCCATACCAGCTTGCCAGTGGCGAAATTGAGATTGCCCACCGTGGTGGAAAGATCAGCGGCGGTATCGTGGCGGGTTTCCATGGCAAAGGAGGGGGATTGTGGAATCGAAGTGGCGATACGGCTATCAATCACATTCACCACTCCGCCGATGGCGCCGCCGCCATAGAGCAGCGTGGAAGGGCCGCGCAGCACTTCAATGGCGTTGGCCAAAATGGCTTCCACGGTTTGCGCATGGTCGGCGGAATTGCCGGAGGCGTCGGCGTTCGGCAAACCGTTGGTCAGGTTCATGACGCGGCGGCCTTGCTGGCCGCGCACCACGGTTTGGCCCACGGCGGGGCCAAATGAGGCATTTTGAATGCCGGGTTGGCTACCCAGCGTTTCGCCGAGCGTGGCGCGCGCGGCTTCGTGCAGCGTATCGCCGCTGAGCACGGTAACAGGCAGCGCGGTGGCGGAACTGCGGGTGTGAATGGCGGTGGTAATCAGTTCGTAAATTTCGCCGTTGGCGCTTTGCTGGGCCTTGGCTTGGGATACGCCCATGGCGACGAGGCCCAACGCAACGGGCAGGGTGCGGAAAGTTCGCATGATGAAAGTCTCAACTCACAGGGTAAAAACAAACTCGCGCCGCGCTAAGCGGGCGAGCGTCGTGGAGCAGCGTAGGGTGTGAGTCAAGCGCGCGGTGGTGCGCGGCTTTGGTAGGGCGTGGGCGTGGGATCGAACGCCGCGACAACAGCCACAAGCCCAAGCTGCGGACATTGCGGGGCGACGAAAACATGCCACTGCGGGCTGTGTTCGCTATCGTCGCTGAGCTGAAAGTGGCACAGCGCGCAATCCACCGTGTGCTGCGTGTGCTGATGCAGCGGCGAATCCTGCACCAGTTGCACGCCCAGGAGCGTAACGCTCAAGAGCAGCAGCAGAAGCAGGCGGCGATAGTGAAGGAGCGGTGAGCGAGTCATGCGCGGCACTCTATCCGTAAGCCCTCACTGACGTAAAGAGGCCAGCAAATGCGCCACGGCGGCAACGGCGCTGGGATCGATTTCGATGGTCTTCAGCGGATTGGTGAAGCCCGCCACCACCCGCACCGCGCTCGCGGGCAGATTCAAGCGCTGAGCAAGCAGCGCGGCAACCGCCTCATTGGCGCGGCCTTTTTCCGGCGCGGTGGTTACTTTTACGCGCAACATATCGCCGTGGAGATCGAGCGCTTCGGTGCGAGCGCCGGGAATCACTTTAATGCGCAGTTTGAGGCTCATGGGCGGGGCCGTATCTCAATATCAGGCAATCGCTACTACCTGAAAGAAGGCAGGCTCTGTGAAGGGTACCTTGATGTTCAAACCGCTGACGGTAACGACAGGCTTCTTGCCTCTCCCTGTCGGAGAATCTTCAAGGCGCACCAATCCAACCCCCTCAAACGACTTCAAGGTACGGCTCAAATTACTCGGCTTTCGACCACTTAACTGCGCAAGCTCGGTAATCGTATTGGGGCCTTGCTGGGCGATCAGCTTGAGAATTTTGAGATTATTGACTAGCAATTGCAGCATGGATTCGATGGAACTGAATGCGATCTCGGGCATTTCAGCCTCTTTCTGGCGTGTCCCCGCCGCCACCGCCAACAGGTACTTTTGGTACTCCTTGCGCGGCATTACGCCAACTTGCACGTTTCTCATGGTTACGCTCCAGTTCCAACTGATTCATTGTCAGGCTATACGAAAGTCCATGAGGCCGGGCAACGCTTACAGATACTCGCTTGGCCTCGATCTTCCACCAATATCCACTGGCATCGACATAGGCGTGCCCATCGAGATCGAGCAGAATCTCCAGGTTGTCGAATAGCGTTGGCGAGGTCATACAATAATATGACCTGATGATAAGTAAATCATAAACTGAGTGCGCGTGACTATGTCAAAGTGCGGGTTGCGCTATCAGCTTAGTAAAGAAGGTCGAGTTTCGCTCGGAAGATTTGCAAGGTTGCACCAGGAGGGGTAGGGGCCTTTTGCCTCTGCGCACTCCATCCTATTCATTACCGATCTTCTCGTGTGTGCCATAGGCGCAATACGTAGATCGTGGTGCCCACGACCTCGTAACGTACTTCGTAGTTCCCCGCGAAGACGCGGCGCACGTTACGCGGGGCAAACTCATCCAACTGTTCGCCGATTCGCGGGTTCGCAAGCAAGGTCCGCGGCGTGGCCGTGAGTTGCTGCACTGTTCGCGCGGCAGCGACGCGATTCACAGGGGCCAGAAACTCGTAAAGCCGGGCTAAGTCAGAAAGCGCCTTACTGGTCCACGCCAACTTCATCCACGCGGCACCTGCGGCACTGGCAGAGGAGTATCCGTGCTCAAGCTCGCGGCCCAGGTTTCGACCATTTCATGGGGTATCACACGGCCAGTATCCACGTCGGCCAGTGCTTCACGGGTGAGGCGATTGTGTTCTTCTTCTTGATCGAGCCACGTCGCCAGGGCTTGCCTGATGATCCAGTTCTTAGAGCGCTCCATACGGTCGGCGGCTTGATCGACTCGTTCGGCGAGCGCGACAGGGACGTGAGCCGTCACGGTTCGGGTTTTGATGGCAGTCATGGTTATCCTCCAAATGGCGCAACTGAATCGTACTGAATCAAAACGAGTCGTCAACCGCTGCGGCGCCTGGATAAGAACTAACGCAGATCGGAGGGCAGTTGGATACGGCCACAAACATTACAATCAATTGACTTGACCCCATGCCAGCCAACATACTCCGCCGCCGGGGAGAATTAAGAAAGAATCAAGGTTGGCGGCGGGGCGGTAACGCTGCGTGCTTGCTTTAGGTTCAGCAGCTTTAATCAGCAGCTTTAAGGTTCGGCAAGAGTGGTTGCAAGCCACCTACAAGCCACCCAACCAAGCCGCCCAATCAAGCCGCCATTGTAGGTTGGGCCAAGGCCCGCCGATGCCTTTCTTTGGTAGTACCCCGCCTCCGTTGCCCTGCGTATGCAGGGCAAAGGGTTAACAATCTCTTAAACAAAAGCAAGATCGGCCAGTCAATCGTCAGCCAATCGAAACGGGGAATCACAGTAATGAAACGCATTACACACACACACACACACACACACACACACACACACACAGGTTTGTTGCGACCCAAGGCGCTGGTGCTGTCAGTCGCTACGGTAGCTAGCCTCTGGTCCATCGGTGCAAGCGCGCAATCGCAGATTGAAGAACTTCAGGTAACGGGCACCCGTATCCGTGCCACCGACGGCATGGTGACGCCTACGCCGGTGACTGCTGTCAGCATCGATGAATTGGCGTCATTTGAGCCCGGCAAATCGGTATCCGATCAGCTCAATGCGCTGCCGCAATTCTTCGGCAACGGCTCATCCGAACGCGGCGGCGCCGCGCTGTTTGGTAACGGCGGCGGCAGCTACCTCGACATGCGCAACCTCGGCACCAACCGCACGCTGGTGCTGTTCGACGGTTCGCGCGTTCCTCCTGGCGACAAACGCGGTAACGTCAACACCGACGTTCTGCCTTCTGCGCTGATGCGTACCATCGACATCGTGACCGGCGGTGCTTCCGCCGCCTACGGCGCCGATGCCTTGGGCGGTGTGACCAACTACATCCTCAACCGCGAATTCAAAGGGCTGAAAGCCCAGGTTGGCAGCGGTATCAACGAATACGGCGACGGCTTCCGTTACAACGCGTCGCTGGCCGGTGGCACCCAGATCGGCGACAAACTGCACCTGATCGGATCGGTGGAAACACGGCAGAGCGACCAGGTTACGCGCAAGGCCAGCGAAAATGACGCCAGTTGGTATCAGCGCTGGGGCTATGTAACCAACCCGGCGTGGGTATCGGCCACCGCGACGCCGGACATCCCGCAGCGTTTGAGCTTGCCCAACGTCTGCTCCAGCGAACACAGCCCTACCGGCGTGATCTGGGCCCGTCGCGGCGCCAACAGCAACTCGCCGCTGAACAACTTTGCCCTCAACGGCATGACCTTCACTGAAAATGGCCAGGATGTACGGCCCTTCGTGCATGGCGATGTGTACGCAGATCCAGCCCGCTCTGGCTCTACCAAATCCATGTCTGGCGGCCCCGAGTGCGCCTATGCCTTTGACGCCTTTGGTGGCGGCGCGAGCAGCGCCGAATCGATCAGCCGCACGGGTTTTTCCGCGATCAAGTACGACTTCACCGATAAATTCACCGGCTTCGCGCAGGTGATGTTGGGCCGTTCTGAATCCAATAACGTGGCTGAGCGCGGTAGCGCTTCGCTGCAAGATGGCTGGTACGCCACCATCTACCGCGAAAACGCCTTTTTGCCTGCCAGCGTGGCGCAGGCCATGGATACTGCCGGCATCAAGGAGTTCCAGTTGCACAAATTGGGCGCCTTCGTCGGCAAAAATGAACCGGGTATCGGCCAGCAAAACCGTACTGCATTCAGCACCCAGTCCTGGAGCGTCGGTTTCGATTACATGTTCGAGAACGATTGGAACCTGCATGGCTCGTGGCAGAGCGGTAGATCGCACAAGCGCGCGGGTATCGATGAAATCCGCGTCGATCGCATGTTCCTCGCCATGGACGCCGTGCGCGATCCGAAGAGCGGCGCCATCGTCTGTAACGTACAGGTATACAACCCGACGCCGGAGCAGTTGAAGGCCTCCGTGGCGCAGTACGTGGAATCCCCTGGCGGTGCGCCCGGCGGTACCCGCCCGCCCTTGAGCACCAGTCCGCTGCTGTCGCCGATTGGTCTCGACAACACCGTGCGTGATTGCGTGCCCTGGAACGTCATGGGCCAAGGCAATGCCACGCAGCAGGTGTTGGACTACCTGAAAACCCAGAAAAACGGCGACAGCATCGTCAATCAGGATTTCGCCGAAACGCTGCTTACGGGTGGCCTCTTCGACCTCTGGGGAGCTGGCAAGATCAATTTCGCCGCTGGTTTGACCTACCGCAACCAGGATTTCAACGAGATCGCCGAGCCGCGCTCGATCGACGTGTTGGGTCCGCCCTTGAACGTGCCGGAACTCGGTATTCGCGGTATCCCCGCGGGTTACACCGGCGGTTCCGCCAACTTGCATCAGTTCTCCACTTTCCCCGATGTCGGCGGTCAATACGATGTGTGGGAATGGTTCGGCGAGCTGAACATTCCGGTGTGGACGCGCGCGGGCGGCCCGCAGCGCATGGATGGCAGCGTGGCCTATCGTTCTTCCGATTACTCCAGCATCGGCCGTGTCGAAAGCTGGAAGATTGGTCTGGAAGTTCAGGTGCTGCAAGATTTGCGTGTACGCGCCACCAAGTCGCGTGACGTGCGCGAAGCCTCGTTCGCCGAGCGTTTCGACTTCCAAGGCGGCGGCGGTACGGTAAACGATCCGCGCTTCAACAACACCAGCTTCCAGATCACCACCGTCTCCGGCGGTAACGTGGAGCTACGCCCCGAAGTCGCCGATACCGTGGTGGCAGGGCTGACTTACGAGCCGTACTGGTTCCAGGGCTTGAGTCTGTCCACCGACTGGTACGACATCAAGATCAAGGACGCCATCAGTACCCTCGGTGCGCAGCGCATCGTCGATGAGTGCGAAAACAACCACGTGGCCGAGCTTTGTGCCAAGTTCGAGCGCGATCCCACCACCGGCTTTATTGGTCGCGTATTCAATACCTTCTTGAACGTGGCGCAGGCCAGGACCACAGGTGTCGACTTTGAAGGCCGTTACCGGATGACGCCGTCTTTCTTTGCGGATCAGAAGGAATCTCTGAACCTGCGCTTGCTGGCCGGTTACCAGATCGAGCGTTCCACTACGCCGCTGGGGGGTACGCCGACCAACATCACTGGCACCACCGGTTCGCCCGCGCTTACCGCCACTGCCACCGCGAGCTACAACGTTGGCCGTTATGGTGTGCAGTTGACGCAGCGTTATATCACCGACACCCGCAGTGGTACCTCCACCTGGGTCGTGGGCAGAGACATCGATAGGGTCTTCGTTCCGTCCGCCAACCTCACCAACTTGCAGCTCAACTACAGTGGCGACATGCAAAGTGGCGGCGATTGGCGCGTGTCCTTCAACATTACCAACCTGTTCAACCGTCAGCCGCCGCCTGTGGCCAGCTACGGTACGCGCGGCGGCTCGCAGACTGTTCCGGGGAACTTCGACGATATTGGACGCCGCTACCAAGTCAGCCTGAACATGAACTTTTAAGTTCAGCGCCTAAAGCCCTTTCTTTAAGAGGCTGTCGCAAAAAAAGCCGTTCTGCACCTTCCCCCGCGTGCGGGGGAAGGTGGGAATGGAGTAAGCAACAAAAAAGCAACGGGACCTTCGGGTCCCGTTGCTTTTTTTTGGCATCACTTTTCTGGCATCGCTTTTTTGACACCCTTTTGTTGACACCGTTTTTGGCAGAGTGCGTTAGGGGCGCGCGGGCTTGCAAAAAGTGGTCAAGCGCTTTGACTGGCCAGGGATCTTGGTAGAGCCAGATAGGCGTAAATTGTGTAAACAAAATGCGCCTTTTCCTTTGACTTGGCCCAGTGCCAATCTGCATATTCCCGCCGCTTCGCCGAACCGGTAGGTCTGGCACCTGCTGGACGGCGCTGGCGCAAGATCTCTCAACGTAAAAAACAATATCCATCATCCACCATCCATCATCATCAAACATCATCATCAATCGAAACGGGGAACCACGATGACACCGACACACTCCTATGCACACTTATTGCGACCCAAGGCGCTGGTACTATCAGTAGCCGCGGCGGCCAGCCTCTGGTCCGTTGCCGCCACCGCGCAGCAGGCGCTCGAAGAAATTCAGGTAACAGGTACGCGCATCCGCGCTACCGATGGCATGGTCATGCCGACGCCAGTGACCGCTGTCACCACCGATGAACTGTCATCGTTTCAGCCTGGCAGCACCGTGGCGACGCAGCTCAGCGCGCTGCCGCAGTTCTTCAACAACAACTCGTCTCAGCGCGGCGGTGCGCCGCTGTTCGGCGACGGCGGCGGCAGCTATCTCAACATGCGCAACCTCGGCACCAACCGCACGCTGACCTTGCTCGACGGCTCGCGCGTAGTGCCTGCCGACAAGCGCGGCACGGTCAACGTCGATACCCTGCCCACCGCGCTCATCCGCACCATCGACGTAGTGACCGGCGGCGCTTCCGCCGCTTACGGCGCCGACGCCCTCGGTGGCGTGACCAACTTCGTGCTCAATCGTGACTACCAAGGCGTGAAGGCCGAAGTTGGCACCGGGATCACCGAATTGGGCGACGGCTTCCGCTGGAATACCTCGCTGGCCGGCGGCACCAAGATCGGCGACAGCGCCCACCTGATCGGCTCGGTGCAGGCGACGCACATCAATCAGATCAACCGAGACCCCACCAGCCTCGACAGCGACTGGTATCAGCGCTGGGGCTATGTGACCAACCCGGCCTGGGTATCGGCCACCGCCACGCCGAACATTCCGCAGCGTTTGAGCGTGCCTCATGTCTGCTCCAACGAACACAGCCCCACCGGCGTCATCTGGGCGCGCACTGGCGCTACGAGTGGTTCGCCATTAGTTCCATTCTCGATGAACGGCATGACCTTCACCGATGATGGCAAAGACGTGCGTCAGTTCATCCAGGGCGACTACTACGTAGCGCCGAGCCGGGCGGGCGCCACCAAGTCCATGGCCGGTGGCCCCGAGTGCGACACCGCCAACCGCGCCTTCGGCGGCGGCCCGGCTGGCAACGAAGTGGTGCAGCGCACCGGCTTCACCGCGATCAAGTACGACTTCTCCGACAAGCTCACCGGCTTTGCCCAAGTGTTGATCGGTCGTTCCGAATCCAACTCGGTATCCGAGCGTGGCAACGCTTCGCTGCAAGATGGCTGGTACGCCACCATCTACCGCGAAAACGCCTTCTTGCCCGCCAGCGTGGCCAAGGCCATGGATGACGCCAATATCACCTCGTTCCAGTTGCACAAACTGGGCGCCTTCAAAGGCGTGAACGAGCCGGGTGTCGGGCAGGAAAACAACTCCGCCTTCACCACGGTATCTTGGAGCGTAGGTTTCGATTACGACCTGCCCAACGATTGGAGCCTGCACGGTTCCTGGCAGACCGGCCAATCGCACAAGCGCACCGGCGTTTTTGATGAGATCCGTGTCGATCGCATGTTCCTCGCCATGGACGCCGTGCGCGATTCGAAGGGCGGCATCGTGTGTAACGTTCAGCTTTACAACCCAACGCCCGCGCAATTGCAGGCTGCCGTGGCTGGCCAGCTTGAATCGCCTGGCGGTTCGCCCGGCGGTACCAAGGATCCGCTGAGCACCAACCCGCTGCTGTCGCCAATTGGCCTCGACAACACCGTGCGTGATTGCGTGCCCTGGAACGTGTTCGGCAACGGCAATGCCTCAAGCGCAGCACTGGCTTATCTCACCACGCCGAAAATGGGCGACAGCATCGTCAACCAGGATTTCGCCGAAATGGTATTGAGCGGCGATCTGTTCCAAGGCTGGGCGGGTACTGTCAACTTCGCTGCCGGTCTCACCTACCGTAATCAGGACTTCCACGAAAATGCTCTGCCGCGTGACATCGACGTGCTGGGCCCGCCGCAGAACGCTCCCAGCATCGGTATCCGCGGCATTCCGGCCGGCTATACCGGCGGCTCCGCCAACCTGCATCAGTTCTCCACCGTGCCGGATGTGGAAGGCGCCTACGATGTATGGGAATACTTCGGCGAGTTGAACGTGCCGCTGTGGGTACGTGGCGGCGGACCGCAGCGCATCGACAGCAACCTGTCTTACCGCTCCTCCGACTACTCCAGCATTGGCCGCATCGCCAGTTGGAAGCTGGGCGTGGAATTCCAGGTACTGGAAGATCTGCGTCTGCGCGCCACCAAGTCGCGCGACGTGCGCGAAGCCACCTTCTCCGAGCGTTTCGACTTCCAAGGAGGCGGCGGCACGGTGAACGATCCGCGCTTCAACGGCACCAGCACTCAAATCACCACCGTGTCCGGCGGCAACAAGAACCTGAAGCCGGAAGTAGCCGATACCGTGGTTGCGGGCATCGTGTATCAGCCGAGTTGGCTCGATGGTCTGCGTCTGTCTACCGATTGGTACAATATCCAGATCAAGGACGCCATCAGTACGCTGGGCGTACAGCGCATCGTCGATGAGTGCCAAGCGGGCAACGCCAACCTCTGCGCCATGGTTGAACGCGATCCGACCACCGGCTTCATTGGCCGCGTGTTCAACACCTTTGTGAACGTAGCGCAAGCCAAGGTGGAAGGTGTCGACTTTGAAGGCGTTTACAAGATGGAGCCGAACTTCTTCCAGGATGAAGATGAATCGCTGAACCTGCGTATGTTGTTTGGTTACGTGATCGAACGTTCCGATACGCCGCTGGGCGGCCAGCCCTTGAACCAAGCTGGCTGGATCGGTACGCCAGATCTCACCGGCGTCGGCACGCTGACCTACAATGTCGGTGCTTACAGCGTGCAGTTGCAGCAGCAATACACCGCCGCCACCGAAAACCGCAACACCGGCGCTAGCTCCAGTTGGGTGGTGGGCAAAGACGTTGATACCCTGCGGGTCTCGTCCGGTAACTACACCAACTTGCAGTTGGGTTACAAAGGCCAAAGCAGCGGCGGCGTCGATTACCGTCTGGCCTTCAACGTCACCAACCTGTTCGACCGCAATCCGCCGATCGTGGTCAGCTACGGCACGCGCGGCGGCGCGCAAACCACCCCGTCGGCCTTCGATACCTATGGCCGCCGTTACCAGATCAGCCTGAACATGAACTTCTAATGTTCAACGTGATCGCGGTATCGCAGTAAAAGCGCAGTAACAGCAACGGGGCCTTCGGGCTCCGTTCTTGTTTGGGGGTTGTCTTAGAGTTAAGCACAGCGAAGTATGCTTAACTCGATAAGTGCATGAAAGTCGTTTCTAATCAACAAGTTACAGAACAGTAGGGCGGGTTTTAACCCGCCATCGCAGCTTCGGCTTGACACAATGGCGAGGCAAGCTCCGCCCTACGCTTGCTGCAAAGCGTCTGATTCAGGATTCAGGACCACCCCGCCCTGCGGGCACCCCTCCACAGGAGGGGAATTTATCTATCGCCCCTTGCAAACAACGCCACCACTGCACGCAGAGCAAATTCCCCTCCTGTGGAGGGGTGGACGCCGTAGGCGGACGGGGTGGTGTAAATCTGCACGGGGCTCTCCCTACAGCAGGGCGCGGGGGGGGGGGGGGGGGGGCGCGGGGGGGGGGGGG
>JAIRJU010000004.1 GCA_031260485.1 Pseudomonadales bacterium
TTTCCTGTTCGTGCTCGGCGGCGGCGCTGTCAATCTCTTGACCTATGCCTGGCTGCTGGTGAAGTCCGTCACCGTTTACGAACACCCGATCCTGGGGGTGGCGGCGGGTAGCGTGGCGGGGATGCTGGTGAATTTTGGCTTGCTGAAGTGGGTGTTGTTCAAGTATTTGAAGAACGAACATTCAGAATTATCGTAGGGGCGAATAATTATTCGCCCCTACATGGCCTCGTTTGTATTTTATTATTTGTTGTTAGTTATTCAACAAATTCGCCGGCGCATATTGATCGGTCAGCACGCGCTCGCGCAGATCCCAATCGGCGTTTTTGTTGAGCAGCGCGGGAAATTCGCTCATGTCCATGTCGAAGCGCGCCACGCGCGCTTGCAGTGCGCTCACGCGGCTCTCGAGCGTGGCGCGATCGGGCAGCGGCTGCTGTGAGGCAATGATGATGCGGTTGCCGGTGCCTTCCATGCGCACGTTGAAGATTTCGCCGAACACCTGGCGATAGGTGTTGGATTCGGCGGAGTAGAGGCGGCTGGTGGAAAAAGTGTTAGCCACCACCATGCCGGTTTCAGGCAGGAGTTTTTTGACTTCTTCGAGAAACTCGGCGGTCATCAGATGTTCGGGGATGTATTCGCCGTTGAAGGCATCGAGAATCACCAGATCATATTGCGCGCCGCGCAGCCCCTGGCGTTTGACGAAGACGCGCGCGTCCACGGTTTCACTGTGAATCAGCGGCGTTTCCTGGTAGTCGAAAAATTGCTTGGCGACGCCTACCACCGCTTCGTCGATTTCGGCGATGGTGATGTTGGCTTCTGGGAACAACGTGCTGTAGGTGTGCACCAAGGTGCCGCCGCCGAGGCCGACGATGAGAATGCGCGTGGGCCGCTCTTGCACCATCAAACTGGCCAGCACCATCTTGGCGTAGGGGAACACCAGTTTGTCGTGATCGTCGTAAAAACGGCAGCTTTGGTTCTGGCCGTTGAGATCGGTGATGGTGAAACGCATACAGCGGCGCTCGTCGTCTTCCGTGACCAGAATGTTGCGATACAGCGAGCGCTCCTGATGAACGGTGCGCAGCACGCCGCTTTGGGCCTGGGCGGCGGGTGCCAGTAGGCCAAGGCTGAGGCTGGCGAGGGCAAAGGCGAACAGGGAACGAAACATGGCGGCGGTCTGCGTTGGGGTAAGCGTTAGTGATTGAAGTTGAGGATGGAAAAAGCGGTTTTACCCGGTTTTGCGGGCGAGGCGCAATCCGGTGCCGATGGCCAGTGCAGCGGCGAGCGCCAATATTAGCGCCATTGTCAGCAGAATCTGATTTACCTCGAACCACAGCACCAGATAAAACGAGGTGGCGAGTGTGCCAAGTGCGCTGCCGAGCGTAGAGGTGAAATACAGCGTGCCGGCGATGTGGCCGCTGCGGTTGGAATCCACCACCAAGAGGCGCACCGAATACGGCGCGATCATGCCCATCACCGCCGTGGGCAGAAAGAACAGCAGCAGCGACACCACCAGCGAGCCATAGCGCGGGTCTTCGATGGCCACGAACAACGCCTCCATGATCGCGTTGCTCCACAGCACCAGCGGCAGCAGCAGCACGGCGGCAGCGGCGAAGAAAACGCCGTAACGCAGCAGAGAGGGCTGCTGGAGCGACAGCCGCCCACCAATGAGATAACCAATGGACAGCGACAGCATGAACACCGTGATGATGCTGCCCCACACATAAATACTGCTGCCGAAATACGGCGCCAAAATACGGCCACCGAGCAATTCGACGGCCATGATGATGAAGCCGCTGACGAAGGCGAGGCACAGCACGATGGGGTTGCTCGAAAAGAGGCTGGCGGACGTGGACGAAGGATTCATGGCGGCTCCGGTGACGGCGCGGAAGTATAACAAGCCAGGCGTGGGTTGTAGCGGCTTCCTGTTACCCGCTTCCTGTCACCCTGGCTTTCTATCACCTTGGCTTTCTATCATCTTGGTTTTCCGTCGTTCCCCCATCGCCCTTGGATAGCCAGGCGGTTATGATGGACGCAAGGTCCCCGCCGGGGACATAGTAGGCGCTGATCAAGCGTTAGTTAAAAGGAGCCCCCCGTGGAAGATTTGTTGAGCCTCATCGTCAGTCCGTTCGTTATTCTGTTGCTGTTCGTCATCATCGTGCTGCGCTCCGGCATCAAGTTCGTGCCGCAGAATCGCGCTTTCGTGGTGGAACGCTTCGGTAAATATCATGCCACCAAGGAAGCCGGGCTCAATTTCATCGTTCCGTTCATCGACCGCGTGGCGGCCGATCGTTCGCTCAAGGAGCAAGCCATCGACGTGCCGAGCCAGGGCGGCATCACCAAAGACAACATCAGTCTGACGGTGGATGGCGTGCTCTACCTGCGCGTGCTCGATCCCTACAAGGCCACTTACGGCGTCGATAATTATATTTTCGCGGTAACGCAACTGGCGCAAACCACCATGCGTTCTGAACTGGGCAAGATGGAACTGGACAAGACTTTCGAGGAACGCAACCAGCTCAACGCCAACATCGTCGATGCCATCAACGAAGCCTCGGCGCCCTGGGGCATCCAGGTGCTGCGTTACGAAATCCGCGACATCACGCCGCCCGCCTCGGTACTGGCCGCGATGGAAGCGCAGATGAAAGCGGAACGTATGAAGCGCGCGCAGATTCTCGAATCCGAAGGTGATCGCCAATCCGCGATCAACCGCGCCGAAGGCGAAAAAGCCTCGGTGGTGCTGGGCGCTGAAGCACAAAAAGCGCAGCAGGTGCTCAAGGCGCAAGGCGAGGCGGAGGCGATCATTGCGGTGGCTGAGGCCCAGGCTGCGGCGCTGCGCAAGGTGGGCGAAGCTGCCAACACCAATGAAGGTCAAAAGGCGATACAGCTTGATCTTGCCAGCAAGGCCATCGCTGCCCGCGCTGCGATCGCGCGCGAATCCTCCGTCGTGCTGCTGCCCGATGGCGACACCGGCGCCGCCTCCGTGGTGGCGCAAGCCATGACCATCATCAACCAGCTCAACGGCAAACAAACACCTGATACCACGACGAGGAAAAACTAATGGACTGGCTGATTACCCATTACCCCGGTTTTCTGATCGGCCTGGGCCTGTTACTGCTTGCCATCGAAGTGGGCACGTTCAATCTGTCGGTGCTGGTGCTGCTGTTCATCGGCGTGGCCTGCATCACCAGCGGCGTCTTGATGTGGGCGGGGCTCTTGCCGCATACCTGGCTTGCCGCCTGCGGCAGCGTGGCGCTCTTGAGCCTGGCCTATGCGCTGCTGTTGTGGAAACCGTTGCGGAAATTGCAAAGCGGCTCCGCCGGCACGGCAATAAAAGGCGATTTCATCGGCCATCGCTTCGTGCTGGAACAAAACGTATCCGCCACCGAGTACGGCAGCCACCGCTTCTCCGGCGTGAACTGGAAAGTGTGCAGCGATACCGGCCTTGGCGCCGGCACCCATGTGGAAGTGGTAAAAGTGGAAGTGGGGTTGCTGACTGTGGCGCGGGTGTCGGGGTAAATGGCTGGTACGGGGGCGAGCGTAAGACAGTACAGCGTGTTGCGAACACCTCGAGCCGCCCCCAGCTTTGCCGGGACGCCGTGAACCCCTCCCTGGGGGCTTGCGTTCGGCCATCCATGGCCTCAAGCACCCTGCAAAGCCGAGGGCGGCCCAAGGCGCTCGCAAGGCACGTTCAGTGATGCCATCTATTGAGCCCCGATACGCAAAAGTGTGAACTGCGTCACAGAACTCAACCAATTTTTTTGAAATCATGCTCAAGCCGTGGCTAATTCATCGCCGGGCAGCCAAGGTGCGAAGCTGCCATGGCGTAACTGCCCATTCGGTTTGGTTAACTCAGGAAGATTTGGCATGTGGGAATGGTGGCATTTAAATTTAGAAGAAAACCCGGTTACGCCTTTAGAACCAACCCCACCTGAGCCTTATCAGACCGACTACATCCGCGGCGGCGTCGGCTTACAGAGCTATTACTTTGGCGAACCAACAACCCAAACCTGGACCTACACCACCCCTAGCGGCGCGGGCTATGACGCTCGCAGCGTCACCTACCTCAATTCCGACGGCAGCGCCCCCAACAGCATCACGCACTTCGATAACCTCGATGGCAGCACCACCACGATCGTCAGCTCGACCTTCGGCGGTTGGGCTAGCAACGACAGCGGATTTGCCCTGAACCTGACGCTCGAAAGCAGTTCGCTGAGCGGTTTTGATCCGTTTGGCGGGGGAGGCGGTGGTGGCGGCTCCCTTGCACAGACGCCAGTTGATACCAACGCTGACACTCAGCAAATGAATGTCACCTCAACGTCTGCGCAGACACAGGGCCCATTCAAACCGTCGGCACTCGAAAGTCAAACCTTTGAAGCCGTTGAGCAGCTAGAGCAGAAAATGTCCTCCCCTGTGGACGGTTACGAGCGCGGGGTTGCGCCCAATGTGTCTGGACTCATCACCGTGGCGCCTGGAGTATTCACGGCGGTTGATTTTGGCGAGACCAAGGGGATTTGGAACGCAGATGAATTTGGTGCATCACAATCGCCTGAGCCTGTCGCCGCCGTCGATTCTGCCGAAATTTCCCCAGCCAATGCGAGTACGCCCCAAGCGATAGAAGAAATCCGCATTTACGGAAGTTCGGTTGAACTTGTCCCCGGCGGCTACCTCGTCACGAATTATAGAACTGACGGTTATTCTGAAACGACACTGTGGGAATGGGCTGAAGACGAGTTTGCTCAGGGGCTGGCGGATTATTTCGGTGCCGCCGCCGATGAGCCTGTCTCTGCCGCAGCTTCTGATGACGATGAAGAAGAGCTAGCCAAAACCGATGAGGGCGCCACCGCCGCGATAGAGGAAATCACGATAGTCGGGCATCGCCTTGAGCCTGATTTTCCGGTTTCCATACAGTATGACTTTGGTTCATCGACGCTTGATTTCAATGCGGATGGCGGCGGCGCAAGCGGACGTCATTCAGCGCCAGCACCGAAGACTGTCGCCCAAATCGAGGATGAACCCGCCGTCGCTGCTGCTGAGAGTAAAAGCGCTACCCAAACCAAGCCGACCATACCCACGGGCGTGGACGTGATCGACATTTATGGCTCTCAGAGCACCGGCAAAACGCTAGGCTGGGAGATCACGATTGATAACGATGACATCGCTTACCAGGATGAGACCGCTTACTACACGAGTAATGGAATTAAAATTACAGAAAATAACATAATCCGTACTGACAACCTCAATGGCACCGCCACCGTCACGCTAGCGAACGACGCTGAGGACGACACAGCGGTGGCAAAGAAAGACGGCCCCGTGAATCCAAACTTGATCGATGTTTACGAGCATGGAATCAATGTTGGTTTTCCAATGA
>JAIRJU010000028.1 GCA_031260485.1 Pseudomonadales bacterium
TCGAAGAAGCCAGCCACTTCTTCGCCAATGGCGTTCATATCTCCCATCGCGCCAGAGTTGAATTCGCTCAAGTCGGAGGCCGCCAGAAGTTCGAGATGGCTGAACTGATAGCGCGCCAGCCGCACCCGCGCCCACGGATAGGCCAGGCCCAGCGTCAGCAACACCACCACCACATTGCTGAAATTGATCCACAGCATCGCCCAGGGCGATAGCGTGGCGCGGAATTCATGCTGCCCCGCCAGCGTCATGTTACTGACGGCAAGGTTGAAAATGAGCACAGGCAAAATCATCGAGCCTACGATCAGCGCCACATACGCGACGACAATCAGCAGCAACCAGCTACCGATTGCCGCCTGCACCATCGTAGAGATCGCCTCTGGATCTTCTAAAGCGGCGCTCTGGACCACCACCGTACCCGCCACCGCGATAGCGATGATGATGAACATCACCAACGGCAACAGCAGGCACGCAGCGTAATACGCATACATCTTGCCGCCCGGCATGGTCGTGTGCAAAGGCTCGCCGCCATAGCTGTGATTGTTCACATAGAAGTAATTACCCGCGCGGTGGGCAAGCGGCAAGGTCGTGTACAGCGTAATGAGCGCCAAGAGCGGCCATAGATACAGCGCCTTGATGGCCTGCCAGTAACTACCGTGAAAATTCAGCCGCACATTGCGATAGCTGCTGTTACGCGCATTGAAGCGCAAGCTCGACACGATGAGCCAGGGCACAGCCACCAACAGCACCAGCAGCCAAAACGCCAGCGCCGTGGCACTCAACTGTATCGACACGCTGTACCCAATCAGCAAGACCAGCGCAATGAGGCGCCCGATCAGAATGCGAATAGGGTTGCCGTGATACTCGAAGTTATGCCCGGCAACCGTGGTGTTGCCATAAAAATAACGCTTGCTTCTGACCTTGGCCCAGGCACTGAAAATGCCCAGCGTCACGATCGACAGCAGCAAATTGACAATCCAGATTTTGAAATATTCGCCCGCGCTGCCGGTGAAGGCAAACGCTTGGCGTTCGAGAGTGGGCGCTTGCGTGGCGCTGGTGTTTGGCATATTCATGATGACGTCCTCTTTGTTATTTTTTATAAATTTTGGTCAATTCCAATTCAGCCAGCCCTCTCTCCCAAGCTCTCTTCCCCAATCCCTCTCCCGCACGCAAGAGCGGGAGAGGGGTGGCGAAAAGCGGGAGACGCGCAACCTTACAGCAAGATGCCGCCGAAGTTCACAAAGAACGGCGCGAACACCAGGCTGAGGATTGCGGAGAGTTTGATGAGAATGTTCAGCGAAGGGCCGGAGGTATCTTTCAGTGGATCACCCACGGTGTCGCCTACCACGGCGGCCTTGTGGCAATCGGAACCTTTGCCGCCGTGATGGCCTTTCTCGATGTATTTCTTGGCGTTATCCCAGGCGCCGCCGCTGTTGGACGAGGCGATCGCCAGCACGCCGCCAGCGACCAGCGAACCGGCGAGTATGCCCGCCACCGCCTGCACACCGAACAAGAAGCCCGCCACCAGCGGCGTGCCCATGATCAAGATGCCAGGGGCGATCATCTCGCGCAGCGCCGCCTTGGTGGAGATCGCCACACACTGGCCATACTGCGGCCTGCCGGTGCCTTCCATGATGCCGGGAATGTCGCGGAACTGGCGCCGCACTTCCTCGATCATGTCGAAGGCTGCCGCGCCGACGCTTTGCATGGTCATGGCGGAGAACAAAAACGGCAACACCGCGCCGATGAAGAGACTGGTGTACACCATCGGATCGAGCAGCGTGATGGCGCTGATCAGATCGTAGTTGGCGCCATACTGTGGCAGCGCGCGCATCAGGTTCTGCGAATGCGTAATGAAGGCGCTGATCAAGGCCAGCGAGGTCAGAATCGCAGCGCCGATGGCGAAGCCCTTGCCGATGGCGGCGGTGGTATTGCCCGCGGCATCGAGCACGTCGGTACGGCGGCGCACTTCTTTATCCAGCCCCACCATTTCCGCCACGCCGCCGGCGTTATCCGCCACCGGGCCGTAGGCGTCGATCATCAGCGCGATCACCAGTGTGCCGAGCATTCCGAGCGAGGCGATGGCAATGCCGTACATCCCCGCCAGATGCCACGACACGAAGATCGCCACCGCAATGGCCAGATACGGCAGCACCGTGCTGCGATAGCCGAGCGCCAGGCCGAAGATGATGTTGGTGGCGGCGCCAGTTTCACAGGATTTGGCGATGGCGCGCACCGGCGAGTAATCGCCCGACGTGTAATATTCGGTCAATAACCCTACGGCGAGACCCGCCAAGAGGCCCGCCAGGAAGCACAGATACACACCATTGGCGCCGTACTCTTCACCGTTGATGCTGAAGGTGCCTGGTATCATCAGTACGGTGACAAAGTACATCACCACCGCCATCAGCAAGCTCGAAATCATCAGCAGTTTCTTCAGCGCCGGCCCGACCTGCTCTTCGCTCTTCACCGACACCAGCAGCTTGGTGACAAGACTCACCGGGATGCCCACCGCGGTAATCATGATCGGATAAAGCATGGCATTGAGATCGGCAGCGAAGGCCACGGCGCTGATGACCAGCGCGGCGCAGGTGCTTTCGGCGCAGGAGCCGAAAAGATCGGCGCCCATGCCGGCCACGTCGCCCACGTTGTCGCCCACATTGTCAGCGATCACCGCCGGGTTGCGCGGATCATCCTCAGGAATGCCTTTTTCCACCTTGCCCACCAAATCCGCACCGACATCGGCAGCCTTGGTGAAAATGCCGCCGCCTACGCGCGCGAACAAGGCAATGGAAGAACCGCCCAGTCCAAAACCCGCGATCACTTCCATCAACACGTTGTTGGGAATTTCCGGCAGCGCCCACTTCATGAAGAGATAAATAACGATGAGCCCGAGCGTGGCGAGGCCCACCAGCGCAAAACCCATCACCGCGCCGGCGTTGATCGCTACGGCAAAGGCATCGGCGAGGCTGTTGCGCGCCGATACCGTGGTGCGCGCGTTACCGGCGGTGGCCACCTTCATGCCGATGTAACCCGACAAAATCGAGATGAGCGCGCCGAACAGAAAGGCCAGCGCGGTCCACAAGCCTTCATTGGCGGTGGGTGTTTCGTGATTGTCGGTCAAAAGCATGATCAACACGGCGAAGGCCACCATGAAGAACGTCAATACTCTGTACTCCTGTTTCAGAAAAGCCATGGCGCCTTCGGCGATGGCGCCGTGAATCGCCCTGAGCCTGCTGCCCTCTTCCGCGTTCAGGCCCAAATCGAGCGGAATCGCCACGACCTTTTTCATATAGTAAAACGCCACGCCCAACCCAAACACGGACAAGGCAACGATCAAGAACGTTACTGCCATGCACTGACTCCCCTAGCTAGGAAATAGAAAGAACTGTTGCCTTTGCGGTTATCGCTAAAGCGCCGCCACCCTATCACAAAGGTCTGAGGCAGCAAACACGAACGCCAAAGTGCCGCTGAGCTTAGAGCCTGCCCCCTACCCAGGAACCTGGTTCTGAGACGCAAGTCGGCAGCATGGCGCTGCATGGGTCTCTCCCAGAACCACTATCATGCGTGCCGCACAGGTAACCGCCACTCTCTGCCCCGCCTTCACCGCAGCGCAGCGCTTATTGCGTTCATGTTGCATAGCGCTGTTTTCTGAGCGCGCAACCCGCAGTTTTCTTTCAACCTCTGTGCGCGGCTATAAAACAGCTTTCAAGCCAGCCGATGCTTTCCGGCATTTTGGGAAGTATTGCCCAGAGGAATCTGGCTTTTCCTATCCAATTTGTGGATGGCACGACGGCAGACTTGGAAGCAAAAGGATAGGCACGCCAGAAACGCGCCAAAAACTTGAAAATAGACATAATTCCGCAGATTCTCTGCGCGGAATTACATAAAAGAATGCAAGCCGCGCCACAATGGAACAAGTTGGCGCCAAACATGCGAAACCCGACAAAAACTGGCAAACGGCAATAAATCAAATTGGATGAAGCAAAGTGAAATTTCTACGACGCCGTACTCAGGCCCGGCCTTTTCGTTGTTCTATTATTCTCCGCTTTATTGCAACGTGACGATTTCAAATATCGTCCCCTCAGGTGGGCGGCTCTTATCATTTCCAAGGTACCGCGCCACATCAGTCTCATCACGCACCCCTACCTCAGGCGCAAGATGCCTATGCGCCCACTCAAGCAGCAAAATTTCCGCATCCAATGATTTTTCCTTAAAGGGAACGAACATCGTAAAATGTTGCACCCTACTACAATCATATCCACCATTTTTTGCCGGATCTGGGCTGCAAGCATGATGAACCAACCCCGCGGCTTGTATTTTCCCATCCCCATCATAGACAACAGCCAGCTTTTCACTACAAACATGCTGCCTGCAGACAGAGTTTATTGTGGAAGCTCCTCTAACCCTATCTTCCTCTTGCGGAACCCCCATGTCGCTTAATTGATCAATTACTGACCTATCTGGAAGAATATAATTACCGCGTGTATCTCCAAAAAATTCCGTTAATGCCACATCGCTCGACTGGCCTTTTATCCGATAATCTTGCGCATCAACAATATTAACAATAAAAATCATTAAAAGTGATAAACATAGCAATTTTTTAATATAAATCATGATGACATTTCCATTAAGGGGTGAAGTGTCCTCTGTGCAATGATGGAGATGGAGTTGTCTGTAAGGAACGATAGATAAATTCCCCTCCTGTGGAGGGGTGGACGCCGCAGGCGGACGGGGTGGTGCCACCGCGGGTGTCGGCATCTAAACCGAAATCGCTCTAAGACATACCCTGGTTAAGTATTGACCTCCTTCTTGAGTCCTTATGAATCCCTCGGCATCTTGATTTCTTCCACCTTTTCGCTGCTCTATTCTCCTGCGTGCTTTATTGCAGCGTGATAGTTTCGAATATTGTTCCCGCAGGTGGGCGGCTCTTATCATTTCCAATGTACCCCTCCCCCGAAGCCTCACGCATCCCCACCTCAGGCGCAAGATGCCTATGCGCCCACTCAAGCAGCAAAACTTCCGCATCCAATGATTTTTCCTTAAAGGGAACGAACATCGTAAAATGTTGCACCCTACTACAACCATATCCACCATTTTTTGCCGGATCTGGGCTGCAAGCATAATGAACCAGCCCAGCGGCTTGTATTTTCCCATCCCCATCATAGACAACAGCCAGCTTTTCACCACAACTATGCTGTCTGCAGACAGAATTTATTGTGGAAGCTCCTCTAACCCTATCTTCCTCTTGCGGAA
>JAIRJU010000084.1 GCA_031260485.1 Pseudomonadales bacterium
TTGAAATCTCGGGAAATCCGCGATTTAAGCAGGCATCCAGCGTGTGCGCCCCACGCGCCGCAACGCTACGGCTACACGGCCATGCACCGCCGGCAAGCCCAGCCCGGGGGCATGAATACAGACCTCACCGATGCCGAGTGGAACCTCGTGGGCGAGTTGTTCAAACGCCAAACCCCACGCGGCGCGCCAGTCACGCACGAGCGCCGCGATATCGTCAATGCCTGCATGTACATCGTGCGCACGGGCTGCGCCTGGCGGCTGCTGCCGGGAAACTTCCCGCCCTGGCGCGCGGTGTACTCGGCCTTTCGGGGTTGGGCGTACGCGGGCACCTTTGAGGCCATGCACGACGAGTTGCGCCAGCAGTGGCGCGACCGCGTGGGCAAGGCGCCCGAGCCGACGGCGGCCATCATTGACTCGCAGAGCACGCGCAGCACGCCCCAAGGAGGCGATACCTGCTTCGATGCGGGCAAGAAGGTCAAGGGGCGCAAGCGCCATCTGGTGGTCGATACGCTGGGGCTGTTGCTGGCCGTGAGCATCACTGCCGCAAGCGTGCAAGACCGCGATGGTGCCCCATCGGTGGTTGCGCAAGCTTGCGCCAAGGTCACGGGTCTGAACAAGCTCTACACCGATGGGGCCTATGGCGGCCAATGTGCGCTGGCTCTGGAGAAGACGCACGACATCGCCGTGGAGGTCGTGCGCCATCCAGCCAATCGGGTGACGGGCACCTTCGTGCAAGGCGATCAGCAACCGTTGTGCTCAGAGGCCGCATCCAAGGGCTTTGTCGTGCAGGCCAAGCGCTGGGTGGTTGAGCGTACCCACGCATGGAACGAGCGCGCGCGCCGCCTCATTGCCCATCACGATCGCTCCAACTGGGCGCCTCTGGCTTGGGTCTGGCTGGTCGAGGCGCGTATCCTTGCTACCAGATTGGTTACTTAATTTATTTCAGATACACCATCTGAGTACCCGCTGAGTACCGGTACGCGGCTTGAGCTACACATCAGTTTCAATCGGAGCGCCGGTCAAAACCGGCAGGATGTCGTGAATGAAAGAGTCATACGCTGAAGGCCTAACCAGCCACGGCGGCCCCGAGTCATGCGTGTGCATTCGTAAGGATGCAGGCGAAGCGTTGACAGGGGTACTCGCGGGTCGGCCATTGAGCCGCGAAACAGTGACCCTGCGGCGACAGCCGCAGGTAGATCAGGGTGCCGAGGCAGTCGATTGATGCCGAAGGCCATATCGCCAGTGCCGTTGTGGTGAGGCAAGGACGAACCCTGCGCGGTCGAAGACCCCGAACACGCGAGGAAACATTCTGCACGGGAACCGGGAGATCCCGCGTCCTACTGCGCCACGCTGGCAAGCGTTGGTGGCAGTGCGCATCGACAAGCTCAAGGGCGTAAAGCGATGAGTCACGGACACGGGAAGTCGGACTGCTGCGTAGTACCGCAGAAGCTGCCGAACAAGGCCGGGGGTGAAATTCCCGTGGCGGCGGAGGCGGTGGAGGGAAGGCGGCAGGCCAAGGGAAATGCATTCGCAGCGCACATGTTCCGCACACCGAGGCGGGCATACGACATGGGAACGGCGCTCGACGGCATACGACAGACGGCCAAAGGCCACAAGGGTGCGAAGTTCACCACCCTGATGCATCACATCTACGCGGTCGAACGCCTGCGGGCGGCCTACTTTGCGCTGGAGCGCAAGGCAGCCGCCGGGGTAGACGGCCAGACATGGCAGACGTACGCAGAGAAGCTGGAGGAGAAACTTCAGGAACTCTCCGAACGGCTGGCCCGAGGGGCGTACCGGCCCCAGCCTGTCAGGCGCGTATACATCGACAAGGCCGACGGCAGCAAACGCGCGTTGGGCGTGCCGGCGCTGGAGGACAAACTCGTCCAACTAGCCACAGTCGAGGTGCTCAACGCGATCTACGAGCAGGACTTCGTCGGGTTCAGCTACGGCTTTCGTCCGGGCAAAAGCGCGCACAACGCGCTGGACGCCGTGAGCGTAGGAGTGGAGCGCAGGAAGGTGAACTGGATGCTCGATGCGGACATCAGCAAGTTCTACGACACGATCGAACACGACTGGCTGATCAAATTCATCGAGCACCGGGTAGCGGACACACGGGTGGTGCGGCTGATCAAAAAGTGGCTGCACGCCGGAGTGCTGGAAGAAGACAGGTTGAGGCAAAGTGAGATGGGGACAGTGCAGGGCGGAAGTATCAGCCCATTGCTGTCGAACATCTACCTTCACTATGCGTTTGACCTGTGGGCAAAGCAATGGCGTGGGCGGCACGCCGGAGGTGACATGATCGTGGTGAGATACGCTGACGATTGGGTTGCGGGGTTTCAGTACAGCAGGGATGCCGAGCGTTTCTGGCGTGAGGTGACCCAGCGGCTGGCTCACTTCGGCTTGAAGCTGCACGAGAGCAAGACGCGGCTGATGGAGTTCGGGCGCTTTGCGCGCCAGGACCGGCGAGGCCGTGGTCAGAGCAAGGCGCAGACGTTCGACTTCCTGGGGTTCACGCATTGCTGTGGGCAAACGAGGAAAGGACGATTCGTGGTGCTCAGGCTGACGAGCGCCAAGCGAATGCGAACGAAGCTGCTGGCAGTCAAAGAGGAATTGCGCCAGCGTATGCACCAGAGTATCCCTGAGCAGGGCAAATACCTGCGCTCGGTGGTCAATGGTCATACGCGGTACTTCGGAGTGCCCCGTAACGGCACGCGCATAGGCCAGTTCCGCCAGGCGGTTGGGCGGCTGTGGTACCGCACGTTACGCAGGCGAAGTCACAAGCATCGCCTGACGCAGCAACGCATGAAACGACTCGCAGCGCACTGGCTACCTCCCGTGCGTATATGCCACCCCTATCCAAGCCAGCGTCTGATCGTCACGATCCAAGGCAGGAGCCGTATGCGGCAATTCCGCACGTACGGATCTGTGGAGGGGGTGTCGGGTGACTGACATTCCTACTCCGACCACCCCTTTCACTCATGAGGTCACGGAGTCAGGTTACAATAATCCTATTGTAGTACGATAGCACGCCATACATAGATTGGGCGGATATGCTTCTGCGTCAGCGCCGTTGCTGCGATAGCCGTCTCCTTCTATCTCCTGAATCCGTGACCTCAAGAGGGAAAACACTTCACTCTGTGGGTGAGCATCTTTCCTCTTGAGGTTACGGATCCAGGTAAGGATGCATAGTATTCGTGTTACTTGTTTGGTTCCGGTTCTGCCGACATAGGAGATTCATATGTTCAAATTTTTGATGCAGCTATTATCGCTATACAGGCTGTCTGTTGGCGGGCTGATGTTCGTGCTGGCGGCCTGCGGCGGCGGCAACGGCGCAGACACGGCCAGCGTCTCCTCAAATCAAAAAACGCAGCTTGAAATCGGTCCGCTGGCAAACGACGATGTCAATTCAGCCGTGCAAATCAAGTCGATGGTGCAGGACGCAGGTGATCGCGTACTGCCGCACGTGATCACTTTGCCCGAACTAGTAGCTGTGAAGACGGCGCCGCAGCCCCAGGCCGGCTTGGGCCAACCGGTACAGATTGGCGTGGTGCGTGCCGTTCCCCAGGCTGCTGACGCGCAGGCGATGGCGGGTTTGTTGTCGTGGCACACCTCCGCCAATGGCAGTCGCCGCGCCGCCCTCAGTGTGCAGTCGCCGGGAGC
>JAIRJU010000097.1 GCA_031260485.1 Pseudomonadales bacterium
CTCGCGTGGCTGTCGGGCGTGATCGTGGCGATCGCGCTGGTATCGGCGCTCGTCAATTATCTCGTGCTGGGTTGAACCTTAGCGTTTTCTCGCCCGCTCAGCCTCAGCCTCCAGACGCCGGCGGCCGATGTTGGGCACGTAAGGCTCCTTGCGTGTGCCGCTCTGCGTCAGCTTATGTAGACGCCATACCAGGTAGAGCACACCCACCACCACCACCAGCATGACAATGAGCAACAGCCATTGCTGGCGGGTCATGTTGCCGGGATCGGACAGGGCTTGCAGCAGAGCGTTCATGAGGACCTCGCGTGGTACTTGGGTTGAGTGGGTTTTGGCTATTATTTATTGAGGATTGGTTATTGGAGATTGGTTATTGGGGATTGACGTTGCGCGCGCGTGCAAAGCGGCGCTCAGGCGCTGCTGTAGCCCCTCAAACCCGCCGTTGCTCATGATGACCACGTGATCGCCTGCGCGCAATTCGCGCAGCAGCCAGTCGAGTATTGCCTGCGTGCTGTCGAGCGCGTGGAATTCGCACGTAGCGGCGGTGGCGATGGCATCGAGATCGAGTTGGCTGGCCGCGCTTTTGTACCAGAGCGCCGTATCGGCGGCGGCCAGCGACGCCGCGAGCGTGTTTTGGTGGTAGCCCATCTTCATGGTATTGGAACGCGCCTCGATCACCGCGAACAAACGCCCGCCGCGGCCTTCCTGCCGCATCGTGGCGCGCAGCCCTGCCAGCGTGGTGGCGATGGCGGTGGGATGATGCGCGAAGTCGTCGTAGAGGCGCACGCCGCCAGGTTCGCCGAGCAATTCTAAACGGCGCTTGACGCCCTCGAAGCAACTCAGCGCTTCGGCGCTGACATGCAAGGGCACGCCAACATGGTGCGCGGCGGCGGCAGCGGCGATGGCGTTGTAGGCGTTGTGCTGGCCCACCAGGCGCCAATACACCATGGCGCTGTCTGCGCCATGCACGAGTTCCAGCGCGGAACCATCCTCCGCCAAGCGGCGCACCTGCCAAGCCGCGCCTGCGTCGCCAATGTTGCCGAAACGTTCCAATTCGCTCCACAGGCCGCGCGCGAACACCGTATCGAGGTTGGCATCGAAACACGGCGCAACAATGCGGCCTGTGGCGGGAATGGTCTTGGTCAGGTGATGAAACTGAAGCTGGATGTCGTCGAGCGAGCGGAAAATGTCAGCGTGATCGAATTCGAGATTGCCCATGATCAGCGTGCGCGGCAGGTAATGGATGAACTTGGAGCGCTTGTCGAAAAAGGCGCTGTCGTATTCATCGGCTTCGATCACGAAAAAATCGCTGCCGCCCAGGCGTGCCGACACCTCAAAATTCTTCGGCACGCCGCCGATCAAGTAGCCTGGCGCCAACCCGGCGTAATCGAGAATCCAACTCAACATGCTGGTAGTGGTGGTTTTGCCGTGCGTGCCCGCTACCGCCAGTACCCAGCGCTTGCGCAGCACGTGTTCCGCCAGCCAGGCAGGGCCGCTCATGAAGGCCAAGCCGTGTTCCAGTACGTATTCCACGGCAGGATTGCCGCGCGAACAGGCATTGCCAATGACAACGAGGTCCGGCTTGAGCGCCTCGATGTGCGCAGGGTCATAGCCCTGGCTGAGCGTGATGCCCACCTGTTCAAGCTGTGTGCTCATGGGCGGATAGACGTTCTGATCCGAGCCGCTGACACTGTAGCCAAGCTCCTTGGCGAGCACCGCCAAAGAACCCATGAAGGTGCCGCAAATACCGAGAATGTGTACGCGCATGAACTGTCCGTGAACTATCTGTGGGCCATTGGTCTGTGAGCCATTGGTTCAGGCACGGATTGTCGCAAAAGCCCGCCGCGCTTGCCATGCCGAGCACCGCTTCCAGTAGAATGCGCCAATCTTGCAAGGAGCCTTTGCGCATGTCAGCCCGTAACGTGTTTTACGCTCAATCCGGCGGCGTCACCGCCGTCATCAACGCTTCTGCCTGCGGCGTCATCGAAACCGCCCGCCAGCATCCCGAGTTCGGCACGGTATATGCCGGCCGCAATGGCATCATTGGCGCCTTGCGCGAAGAGTTGATCGACACCAGCACCCAGAGCGACGCCACCATCGCCATGCTGCGCCACACGCCCGCGGGCGCCTTCGGTTCCTGCCGCTACAAGCTCAAGAGTGTGGCGCAAAACCGCGCCGAATATGAACGCCTGCTGGCCGTGTTCAAGGCGCACGACATCGGCTACTTTTTCTACAACGGCGGCGGCGATTCCCAAGATACCGCCAACAAAGTCGCCCAATTCAGCCAACAAATGCACTTTCCCATCACCTGTATCGGCATTCCCAAGACCGTGGACAACGACCTGCCGATCACCGACACCTGCCCCGGTTTCGGCTCGGTAGCCAAGTACGTGGCCGTGTCGATCCGCGAAGCCGGTCTTGATGTCGCCTCCATGTGTGAAAGCTCCACCAAGGTATTCGTGATGGAAGTGATGGGCCGTCACGCGGGCTGGATCGCGGGCGCCGCTGGCCTCGCCGCCGAGCAGGAAGGCGATGCGCCGCATCTGATCGTGTTCCCCGAAATCGCCTTCGACAAAACCGCGTTCCTGGCCAAGGTGCAAGAATCCGTGGTCAAGTATGGCTATTGCGCCATCGTCGTCAGCGAAGGCGCGCACTACGCCGACGGCACCTTTCTCGCCGAGGCGGGCAGCAAGGATGCCTTCGGCCACACGCAGCTTGGCGGCGTCGCGCCGTTTTTGGCGGCCTTGATCAAGCAGGAATTGGGTTACAAATATCACTGGGCGGTGTCTGACTACCTGCAACGCGCCGCGCGCCACATCGCCTCCAAGACCGACGTGGAGCAAGCCTATGCCATGGGCAAGGCCGCGGTGGAATTCGCGCGCGCCGGTAAAAACGCAGTCATGCCCACCATCGTGCGCGATGGCGTGCATCCTTATCGTTGGTCAGTGGGCGAAGCCAAGTTGAGCGACGTGGCTAATGTGGAAAAGAAAATGCCGCGCGATTTCATCAGCGCCGACGGCTTCGGCATTACCGCCAAGGCACGCGAGTATTTCGCGCCGCTGATTTTAGGCGAGGATTATCCGCCCTACGCCAATGGCCTGCCGTGTTATGCGCGTCTGCAACACACGCTCGCACCGAAAAAACTGCCGCTTTGGAACCAGTGAAGCAACGCTAAAAACCGCATCAAAAGAAACCGTATCAAAAATTATCATTCCATTATTTTATTCAACATTATTCAACCCACCCACGAGGCACCTCATGACCGCCCTGCGCAACGACATCGACCCCGACGGCCTGCTCGAATATTCCGTGGTCTTCACCGACCGCTCACTCAACCATATGTCACAGCGCTTTCAAAGCGTGATGCGTGACATCTCCACCACCTTGCGTGAGGTGTACCACGCCAGCGCGGTGGCGCTGGTGCCCGGTGGCGGCACTTTCGGCATGGAAGCCGTGGCGCGGCAGTTCGCGCAAGATAAGCCGGTGCTGGTGATTCGCAACGGTTTCTTCAGCTACCGCTGGAGCCAGATTTTTGCCGCGGGGAAAATTCCTGCCAGCGAAACGGTGCTCAAGGCCGCACCGGTGGAAACCGGCGCCAACCCCGCCTACGCTCCCGCGCGCATCGCCGACGTGGTGGCCACCATTGCCAAGGAAAAGCCTGCTGTAGTGTTCGCGCCGCACGTGGAAACCGCAGCCGGGGTGATACTGCCAGACGACTACATCAAAGCCGTGGCCGATGCCACGCACGCCGCTGGCGGCCTCTTCGTGCTCGACTGCATCGCCTCCGGTACTGTCTGGGTGGATATGCAGGCCCTGGGCGTGGACGTACTGATCAGCGCCCCACAGAAAGGCTGGAGCGCTTCGCCCTGCGCGGGGCTGGTACTCTTCTCGCCACGCGCCGAAGCCGTGCTGAATGAAACCCAAAGCAGCAGTTTCGCCGCAGATCTGAAAAAATGGCGCCAAATCATGCAAGCCTACGAAAACGGCGGCCATGCCTATCACGCCACCCTGCCCACCGACGCGCTGCGCAGTTTTCATGCCGCCATGCTGGAGGCCAAGGCCATCGGCTTCGATAAATTGAAGAACGCTCAGTTGGAATTAGGCCGCCGCGCCCGCGCCTTGCTCGCGGGCAAAGGCTACAAGAGCCTCGCCGCCCCTGAATTTGCCGCCCCTGGCGTGGTGGTGAGCTATACCAGCGACACCGGCATCCACAACAGCAGCAAATTTGTGCAGAGCGGCTTCCAAACCGCCGCTGGCGTACCGCTGATGTGCGATGAAAGCGCGGATTTCCGCACCTTCCGCATCGGCCTCTTCGGCCTCGACAAGCTGGAAAATATCGACCGCACGCTTAGCTATTTGGAACAGGCAATCAATAAAGTCAGTGCGTAGTCTATAGTGAGTAGTCCATAACGCCCTTACGGCGCCAGCCGCTGAATGCCCCAACCGCCGCCGCTGCGCAAGCGATAGGAAAAGCAATCGTGCAGGCGGTTGGCGCCACCTTGCCAAAACTCGATTTCATGCGGGGTAACACGGAAACCGCCCCAGAAATCGGGCAGCGGCACTTCGCCCGCACCGAATTGCTCCTTCATGCGTTCGAGCCGCGCCAGCAGAAAATCCCGCCCTGGAATTCCCGAGCTTTGCTTCGAGGCCCACGCGGCCAACTGCGACTCGCGCGGACGGCTGGCGAAATAACGCGACGATTCATTCAACGACACTTTCTCGACATAGCCGCATACCTTCACCTGGCGCTCCAGCGCGTGCCAGGGAAACAGCAGGCTGACTTTGTTATTGCCCGAAATTTCATGCCCCTTGCGGCTGGCATAATTGGTGTAAAACACAAAGCCTGTTGCATCCTGTTGCTTGAGCAACACGATGCGCTGCGAGACTTGCCCGCCGCCATCCACCGTGGCCAGCACCATGGCGCTGGGATCGGGCAGTTGCGCGGCGATGGCTTGTTCCATCCAGCGTTCAAACAGTGTGTAAGGAGAATCCGGCAGATCCGGGCGGCGCAGACCGCCTTGCAGGTAGTCGCGGCGTAGTTGTTCAAGATTCATGGTTGTTCGAGATTCATGAGAGCACTTGCAGCGTGAAACGAAAACGAGCGTGCATTTTAGCACCGGCAGCACTGGCGCGGTTGCCGTATGGTGCGGCTGCCGCCCTTGCGCCGCCGCAATCGCCCATTCCGCTGGCATTCGCTATAGTGAGCCACTTTTTGTTACTTCCTTGCGTTTCATACTCCCTTACGTTTCATACCCCCTTACGTTTCATATACAGGACCACAGCATGAGTAAAGTCGCCTTCATCGGCCTGGGCACCATGGGCTATCCGATGGCCGGGCATCTGGCCAAGGCCGGTCACGAAGTTACCGTCTACAACCGCAGCGCCGCGAAAGCCCAAACCTGGCGCCAGGAATACGGCGGTGCTACCGCGCCCACACCAGCGGCAGCAGCGCAAGACAAGGAATTCGTGTTTTTATGCGTGGGCAACGACGACGACCTGCGCCAGGTTTGCCTGGGCAGCACGGGCGTGTTCGCTGCCACCGCGCGCGATAGCGTAATTGTGGATCACACCACGACATCCGCCACCGTGGCGCGCGAATTGGCGGAGCAGGCGGCACACGCCGGCTTTCATTTCATCGACGCGCCGGTTTCCGGCGGCCAGGCGGGCGCGCAGAACGGCAAGCTGTCGGTCATGGCGGGCGGCAATGAAGCGGCCTTTGCGCGCGCCGAGCCGGTAATCCGCGCCTTCGCCGCCAGCGTGCGCCGGCTCGGCCCTGCTGGTTATGGGCAATTGACCAAGATGGTGAACCAGATCTGCATCGCGGGCCTGGTGCAGGCGCTGGCCGAAGGCATCCACTTCGCCAAGCGTGCTGGCCTCGACGTGCCTGCGGTGATCGATGTCATCAGCAAGGGCGCGGCATCCTCCTGGCAAATGCAGAACCGCTGGGAAACGATGTTGAACGATAAGTTCGATTTCGGCTTCGCGGTGGACTGGATGCGCAAGGATCTGGGTATCGCCATGGCAGAAGCCACTCGCAACGGCGCGCAACTGCCTGTCACGGCGCTCGTCGATGGCTATTACGCCGAGGTACAAAAGCTGGGCGGCAATCGCTGGGACACCTCATCATTGATTGCACGGCTAGAATGATAGCGCGGCTGGAACAGCCGTAATTGTGCAGGCTCAACCACGCCCCACAAACGGCATCGTGGTGGCCATTACCGTCATGTTGAGCACGTTGGCCGCTGGCGGCAGGCTGGCCATGTACAGCAGCGCACCTACCAGTTCTTGCAGCTCGAACACCGGTTCCGCTTTATGTTCGCCGTTGGCCTGCAACCTGCCGGTGGTCATCGGCGCGGTCATATCGGTGCGCACGTTGCCGATGTCGATCTGGCCACACGCGATGCCGTACTCACGGCCATCGAGCGCGAGGCATTGGGTCAAGCCGTTGATGGCGTGCTTGGTCACGGTATAAGGCACCGTTTGCGGACGCGGCACTTGTGCAGAAATGGAGCCATTGTTGATGATGCGGCCACCCTGCGGCTGTTGTGCCTTCATCAGCGCGAAGGCGGCGCGGGCGCAAAGAAACGCGCCTTCGAGGTTCACCGCCAAGGTTTGATGCCAGCCCTCGAGCGAAATGGCGTCGATGGTGCCCGCTGGGCCTAACATGCCAGCATTATTGAACAATAAGTCAAGCCGCCCGAAACGCTGCTTTACTTGCGCGAACAGCGCGTCGACTTCAGCAGCGCGGCTAACATCGCAACCCAGCGCCACTGCCGCGCCCTCCTCCACACCCGCCTCTGCGATGGCCGCCTGCAACAACGCCACGCGCCGCCCCACGAATACCGTGCGCCACCCGGCGCGTGCCAGCGCTATGGCGCAAGCCTTGCCGATGCCGCTGCCAGCGCCAGTGACCAACGCAACTTTAGAAAGAAGGGACATGGGTATTGGGCTCCGCTGAACGTGAGGTCGTATTTTACTCAAGCGGGATGAAAGCGTAGGAATGAGGGCACAGAAAGCCTGACGTGGGTGTCCTCGGGAAAGAAGAGGGAAGAATGGCGATAGGAACGGCCATGAAAAGGGCAATAGTTGCGACAGCCTGGCAACACTGTGCGACAATGCTCCACCAAAACCGATCCAAGGGGTATTCCCATGTCTGAACGCATCAATGCCCGGCTATCCCGGCCTTTGGCCGAGTTTGTAGAAAGAATGGTTGGTGAAGACCTTGGCCTTTACGAAACCCCCAGCGAATATGTGCGCGATTTGATCCGCCGCGACATGGAAAAGCGAGAAGGGCAAATCCTGCAAAGCGCCATTCTCAGTGGCTACCGTGATTTGG
>JAIRJU010000133.1 GCA_031260485.1 Pseudomonadales bacterium
TGCTCGAACATCACCTCCGGGTGGTCGGCGGCGACTTTCAGCATCGGCTCCATGTAGCCGAAGGTGTTGCCGAACACCAGCCGGTTGCCCTGGCCGACCATGTCGCGCAGCACGCGCTCAGCGTCGGCGCCTTCGGGCACGTTTTCGACGAAGCTGGTCTGCACGCGCTCGCCAAACTCCTTTTCAATGGCCTTGCGCGCGTTGTCGTGCGCAAACGTCCACCCGCCATCGCCCACCGGGCCGACGTAGGCAAAGGCCACTTTCAGCGGCGCCGCATTGGCGGGCGCGGCAGCGGAAGCCGGCTGCGCATCTTTCTTGTCGCACGCTGCCAGCACGCTGGCCATCGCGACCAGCACGGCCAGTTTCAACAGCGAACGCTTGTGGGTATCGGTCATGGCGATTTTCCTGTTCAACAAAGGCGAGGGGGCGATTATCGGGGGTGCGTTGCGCCCCGGATGGAACGGCTTGTCCAGCGATGCCGGCATGTTGGCCTTGATCCACGCCGGGTTGCGCGAAATCAACGCCAGCACCACGATGGTGGCCAGGTACGGCAGCATGGTCAGGAACTGGTTGGGTATCTGCACGCCCTGGCCTTGCAGGTGGAATTACAGCATCGTTACGCCGCCGAACAGGTACAGGTACGCGCCCAGCAGCACATGCGCGGGCCGCGTTGAACATCGCCGCCGCCAGCCGGATGTGCCGCACCGGTTAGCCGAGCGCAGTAAAGAAAACCGCAAATAACGACATCGGAAGCATAGAGCGTTTCCACGACAGAAGCCGCATTGTCGTAACGTTGGTATTCTTCCTTTGCCACCGCCAATTCGTGCCAGAAGTAACCAAGCACACCCCAACCAACAGCAAACAAAAGCACGGCGACAATTGCAAGACCAACATATCATGTCCAGACGGTTTTGCTGACACCATGCAGTTGTTTAGAGACGGCTGATACGGCTTGATCGTACTTGGCTGTGGCTGGAACCATGGCCGCTTTGGCCTCTTCGGTGATCCGTGTATTGGCCGTGCTGACGATGGAGTCCACCCGCCGGTGCAATTCGGTTACCTCGTCATGAAGCAAATAGATGCTCTTGTCAAAATTGGGACGCATGAGCGACTCACGCTGATCGAACTTGGCTATTAATGTGGCGAGCAGTTTGAGGTTGTTTTGAAGTGAGGTCAGCAAAGACGGTAATTCATTCTCGATGTACATGGCCGCATCAATAGCTGAAAAAATCATCGTGACAAGGAAGATCCTCGTTGTTGTATGGTCTGCTGCTCTTCCATCTGTTGCGCAGCAAGAATATCTCTTCCCTGCTGTACCATCGCTTGCACCTGTGGCGATTGTGCGATCTGGGCGCTTGCACGGGAAATGGCAGCTTCATCGTTTGAAAAAAGTCCAGCAGCCAAGCGATCAAGGTCGGGGTCTCCTGTACTGAATTCAGACTGTATGGTATTTTTCTGTGCTCTGGATTCTCTGGTGGAAAAGAAATCAGATGCAGATTTTTCAAGATCATTATTATCAATAGAGCTATGCTTTTGTTGGGCAGGCATTTGTGTGATTGTGCCTGATGCCCAGCCCTCTTGCCGCTCGATGGTTTGAATCATGGCGTTCATTTGTTCTGAAGTCAAATTGCCAACGAGGGTGCCGGCAGGAGCGTCGACCTGCTGTGCTATGAAATTCTGATATTGCGCGGTACTATTTTCGCTGGGCGGTGCATATCTGGCGATGGCTGCGCCTACTGATAGATTTGAGTATGTTGGGCCTGAGAGTAGAGATCGTAATGCGTTCTCTCCTGTTTCTCGATCCGGGAAGATGGCCATTCCATTGGCTGCGCCAATTGCGCCATGAGTGTTTGAGAACTCTCCTGCACGCAAATTCCCCGGATTATTATTGCGCCATGCCTTTGATCCGCCGGAATAAATATCTTGATCGCCATTCTGTTTGGTGTAGATAACGGTTGTTCCGGAACCGGTTGCGCTTATGTAGTCAGGCATAAGATTTATAGTTAATTGATGAGTCTGTTTGAATTCGGGTGGCAATATCCATCTATTTTATTGGATGTATATGGTCTTTTAAAATTATGTCCTATATTTCTTGAGATAGTATTGCGAAATCTGTGTTGACGATATTGGTGGATATGGGGGTGATAAAATCACTCGATGATGAGATGATTTGATCTAAGTTGGCATTAACTCCTGTATCGAATAAGGGGTGATGTATTGGATATATTATTTTCCCTGGTTTTCTATTGTCTGAACAGACATCAAAATTGGTGTGTGGTGGTGTCCGGAAATTGCATGAAATATCTCTCCTTTTACTGTTACTCGTTTTCCGGTATAAGGGGTAAATGATTTTATTGACGTGGGAACAAGCGTTATTTTGGATTGATTGATTTCTGCTGGTTGATTCTCATCGGAGCCCTCAGCAATGCAAATTTTTGATTTCAGAAGCAGAAGGGCTTGTTTTTCTCTGGTGTCAATTTTAGGAGTCTCACCATAACCAGGGGGGCCGAAAAACGTGCGTGTGACTACCTTTCCTTCAAGTACAACAACCTGTGGTTCGTACGTAAGGCATTCTTCACTTGCTCGGGCTGTACCTGTAATAAAAACACATGTTGCTACAACTAACATTACGTTCTTCATGATAATTGATCCCCTTTTGTCTGAATAGACTAACACAGCATTGTTATATGCCGCCTTTCCGCGAAGCGCAAGTCGCCCATGCTCAGCCAGCGCGGCTTGACGCGCGCAACGATCAACTGGCTCAGGAGCAGTCGCAGGGAATGTCGATGCGGCGGTAGCGCCCCCTGTGCCGCTCACTCCAGCCGCCGCATTTCCTCGCGCAGCAGAGCGGCCAGCGCCGGGCCGCGGGCGCGCGTCACGCGCGATGCCGGGGCGACGATGCCCAGCGCCGCGTCGCCGCACGAGCCGAGCGCAAAGCGCAGGCCCACGCCGCCAATGCCCTTGGCCGAGACTTGTGCGTAGCCTTGCTGGCGTGCCTGCCTGATCCAGTATTGCAACTTCATCGCGCTCATGCGCTCGGCGTGGTATTCCTCCTTGTGCCGGGCGAAGTGCGCGGCGACGTCCTGGTCGCTCATGCGCGCCAGCAGCGCAAAGCTGGGGATGCCCAGGCCAAGCAGCCGCATGTTGCCTACCGTTTCGGCAAAGCCGCGGATCGGCAGCCGCCCCTCTTCCATGTGCAGGCACTGGCTGTAGTCGCCTGAGCGCACGATCAGGAAAACGTGCTCGCCAGAACGCCGCGCCAGCGCTTTCATGGCGGGCACGCATGAAGCCAGCAGCGGTGCGCGCTGCATCGACGTGAAGCCCAGCGCCATCGCCTCGATGCCGAGCGCGTAGACCCCGCTATCAGCATCACGGCTGACCAGCCCGGCGCGCACCAGCGAGGAGGCGATGCGATAGACAGTGGTGCGATCCAGCCCGGTGGCTTCAACCAGTTCACGCAGCGCAATGCCTTGCGCATGGTGCGCGGCGATCAGTTGCAGCAGCGAGATTGCCCGGTCAATGCTTTGCGATCCGCGTGCTGCGGGGAGATGAGGCGCGTTCTGGCGAGGATTCATCTCAGGGTTAGCACTTTATTTTTGAGCAAATGTGCATATTGTGCACATTTGCCGAAGTCGTCGCCTGCGAACACGGCAACCTGCACCGCAGCGGCGACTTTCAACCCGCCGCCCTCATGAGCCTGCTGGAGCGTTGCGACGCCCTGCGCAAACCCGCGCGCTTTGCCGATGCGCTATTGGCCTGCGAATGCGATGCCCGTGGTCGCGCAGGCAAAGAGGGTGAACCTTATCCCCAGCGCCCCCGCCTGCTGACCGCGCTGGCTGCGGCGCAATCTGTGGGTACCGCGCAAGTCACCCAAGCCGCGCAAACTGCCGGTGTGCCCGGTGCTGAAATCGGCAAGCTGATTCACGCCGCCAGAGAATGCGGTTGCTGGCCGATAGCGGCGTTTGATACCAGAGCGCCAAGTCCGTGCGCTCGCCATGACCCGCCGCACGTCCCATAGCTTTGCTCTAATAATAGTTTTAATAAAATCAATTTGATTGTTTAATAGTTGAAATGTATATTTCATCTATCGCATCGCTTTTTCATCAACCCAGGAGAACTATCCATGTCCCTCATCAACACCAAAGTTGAATTTTTCAAGACCCAGGCTTTTCACAACGGCAAGTTCGAGGAAGTCACTGACAAGCACTTTGCCAACGGTAAGAACTGGTCGGTCGTGATCTTCATGCCCGCCGCGTTCACCTTCAACTGCCCGACCGAGATCGAAGACGCCGCCGACCATTACGCCGAGTTCCAGAAGGCCGGCGCCGAGGTCTATGCCGTCACCACCGACACGCATTTTTCGCACAAGGTGTGGCACGAAACCTCGCAGGCCGTCGGCAAGGCCAGGTTCTATCTGGTCGGCGACCCCACGCACCAGTTGACCAAGGCGTTCGATGTGCACATCGCCGAAGAGGGGCTGGCGCTGCGCGGCACTTTCATCATCGACCCCAGCGGCACCATCAAGACGATGGAGGTGCACTCCAACGAAATTGCCCGCGACGTGAAGGAAACTCTGCGCAAACTCAAAGCCGCGCAGTACACCGCTGCACACCCCGGCGAGGTGTGCCCGGCCAAGTGGAACGAAGGCAGCAAGACGCTCAAGCCTTCGATTGATCTGGTGGGCAAGATCTAAAACCGTCAGCCCCCTCCTCCGCTTGCGGGGGAGGGCTGGGGAGGGGGCAACGGCGTTTCCCACAGAAAAGCTGCCGCCCCCATCCCGACCTTCCCCCGCCCAGCGGGGGAAGGAGCAAGAAAACCCCCTCAAACCCCCGCCACAGGCACGCGGGCAGCTATCATTCAAGGAGCGCATCATGTTGGACGACGACCTCAAGCAGCAACTGGCCGGTTATCTGGAGCGCGTGCAGCAGCCGTTCGAGATCGTTGCCACGCTGAACGACAGCGACGCCGCGCGTGAGCTGCGCGAACTGCTGCAACTCGTGGCCAGCCTGCGCGCCGACAAGATCACCCTGCGCACCGACGGCAGCGACGCGCGCCAACCTTCTTTCACCCTGCAACGCCCCGGCAGCGC
>JAIRJU010000194.1 GCA_031260485.1 Pseudomonadales bacterium
CTTGGTTTTGTCGATATATAGCTTTTCCGCTACAACTTTAAGGTTTTCTTGTGTTGCGGTAGCGAGGCGCGCTTCAGTAAAAAATAGCCCAACCTGTTCAAAAACTTGAATCCAGAAAGAGAGCGGATTTTTGCCATGAACAAAAAGTTCGTTCAAGGGGCTTAACGGCAGGTATTCCAACTGGTAAAACTCTCGTTCATTGTCTTGGCCGCTGTCGATAAGCTGAGGGGCATATTTTCTGAGTATTGGCGGGATGGATTTGAACCAGTTGGCTTCCGCAGCAATTTTTGCCGGGTTATCTCCGCTTTTTCTCACCACCTGATTATCCACCCGCAGGGCGTTGAAAGCTCGCTGCGTGGTCATGGTGGAGCGGGCTTTGAAGTAAGTATTGACATGCCCCATATCCATCCAGCCGGTAGATATGTGCATGGTCATAAGATGGGCTTTCATATACTGCCGAACACCCGCGACGAAGTCGCCGCGCGCCAGGGCCAGACAGCGCGCCAGGTCTCTGGGGGAGGAAAAAGCAAAATACCCTGTCCAGATATAATCTTTGCCTGATGCGAGTTCTTTGGTCCAGTTGTAATTGTCGCGGCTGACGGCAATGTCAATGAGGTCAAGACTATGAGGAAAGGCGTCAAACAAGGTATCGCCATGCAGCATTCGTAAATGATCCATGGGGGCGATGGTGTTTAGGATATACAGCAGAGCCTCGGCCAGATTGAAATTTTCTGGCGTAGCGATGCTGGATACGGAAAGGCTTTTCAGTAACCTCTGTTCGTGAGCGGTTATTGAGTATGACTCTGGTAGGGAAACGACGATTTCTTCGTTGGGGAAGGCGGCTCTGAGCCTCGGTACTTGGAATTCAATCAGCTTCTTATTGGCCAGAGGAATAAAGCAGGCGGGCAACGCGCCAAATTCAGCTTGCAGCTCTTGCGTGAGGTAGGCGCCAGAATTGATGAGAATCATGATTACTCACCGCCACCGATGAGCTTGCGGATTTCCTGGTAGGAGAGAGAGACCAGCTCGTCTGGCCGGATGGCTTTGTCGTCCACGTAAAAACCTTCGCGCCCGCACCAGGGCTTGCCGATATGCACCGCGTCATAAGGAACCTCATGCTTATTCAGCCAGGTAATGATGCCTGGTAGAGTATGGACAGCAATTTTGCCCACATCACCTGCATAGGTACGCATGTTCCTGCTGGTATGAATCACGATTTCGAAGCCTTGGCGTTTGTACTCACGTAAAACGCGAATCGCTTCCTCATTGGGGCTTGCTTCGGGGTAGTTGCCGTTTTGCGTGAAACACAAGGTGCTGTCAAGGTCACAAACGATTTGACGATCTCCAAGCATAACTTTCCTTGCAAGAGGGGCGGTTGGGTTGAGGGTAAGAAATCAGGCGGCGAACATTGCTTGAGGGTTATTGCGCGGTTACTGTGCCGATATGCGTAATTGACGGGAGTTTACCACTATAATCGAGAAACGTGGCTTCTAGCGTTCCCCTAGCGAGGAAGACTACTACCATTGACTAGCCTTAATGGCGAATGTTCTGCCACCGCGCCATGGCTTATGCTTGCGTATTGCATCTCCCTCGCCATAATGGCGCCTGCCACAGCCTCCCTGTTGGTCTCTGAGTGATATTTGACGTGCCTGAAGCCTTTTTTGCCCCCCTCTCCAAGTTCCACTTCCGTAGGAAGAGTATTGCTGCGTTCCTTACAAGCCTGTCGCTGCTTGCGCCTGGCTTGGTTATGACACAAGCGCAAGGACAGCCCTCTTCAGTTGCTCCAGCCTCCTCCGCGCCGTTGCTTGCGGGGCAGATGATCCCGGTTTATCCGGGAACGCTGTCGCCGCAGACGGCGGTGGCTTTGGCGATAGCGCGGCATCCTGAGATTCGCGGGGCTGAGGCGACGATTGCCAGGCAGCAGGCGCAGGTGGCGCTGGCGCAGGCGGGCCGCTGGCCGGTCATCCAATATGGCCTTGGCCCTGGCTACGGTGGCAGTTATGGCAGCGGTGGTAACCAGGCGGCGGTGCGTGGCAACATCAGTATCAACCAGCCGGTCTGGGATTTTGGGGCAACCCGTAATCGCATCGAGGCTGCCAAGGATCAGGAGGCGGCCGCGCGTTCGAGCAGGGCCGATACGGTTGAGCGCGTTGCTCAGGCAACCTTGTCGGCGTATGTCAGCGCTGCGGTTGCGCAGGAGCGTTTGGTGGTTGCCCGTGAGACGATCGAGGTGATGCGCGGTGTGGCCGAGCGCATCACGCAGCGGCAGCGGGCGGGTTTGTCGGATCGTTCCGATGGCAACGCCGCAGGCATCTCGGTGATTCGCGCCGAGGTCGAGTCTGAAAACGCGCGCACGGCGGCGGATACGGCGCTGAGTCAGCTCATCGAATTGATTGGGGTCAGCCCTACGGCGCTGGCGCCCTTGCAGGAGAGCTTTGCCATGATGGTCGCCACCACGGAACGGCGCACCCCTAACTTCGATGCGGCGCCTGCGGTTCAGGCGGCAATCAGCGCGCTGGCGGCGGCGGACGCGAATGAAAAGAGCGCGCGTGCCGAACGCTGGCCTGCGCTTGGGCTGGGCGCGAGCC
>JAIRJU010000289.1 GCA_031260485.1 Pseudomonadales bacterium
ATGTGGAATCGCTCTCCACCTATGCGCGGCAGTTCTTGTCGATAATGGAAAAGCCCGACATCGACCAGATTTCTGGCCTCTCGCCCGCCATCTCGATCGAGCAGAAATCCACTTCGCACAACCCGCGTTCCACCGTGGGCACCATCACCGAAATCTACGACTACCTGCGCCTGCTGTTCGCGCGCGTCGGCGATCCTTATTGCCCCGATCACAAGCTCAAACTGGAAGCGCAAACCGTGAGCCAGATGGTGGATCAAGTGCTGGCCCTGCCCGACGGCACGCCCATGATGTTGCTGGCGCCAGTGATCCGCGACCGCAAAGGCGAACACCTGCATGTATTTCACGAGCTAAAAGGCAACGGCTTCATCCGCGCCCGCGTCGATGGCATCGTGGTGGAACTCGATTACCCGCCCACGCTGGAAAAAACCAAGAAGCACACCATCGAGGTCGTGGTGGATCGCTTCAAAGTGCGCGCCGACATCGGCCAACGCCTGGCCGAATCGTTTGAAACCGCGCTGCAAATCGCCAACGGCATCGCGTTGGTCTGCCCGATGCCAGAAGACAAAAAAGGCAAAGAAGGTAAAGAAGGCAAAGCGGGTAAAAACGCCGAACCCCACGCGCAGGAATTGGTGTTCTCCTCGCTGTTCGCGTGCCCTGAATGCGGCCACAGCATCGCCGAATTGGAACCGCGCCTCTTCTCGTTCAACAACCCCGCGGGCGCCTGCGAAAGTTGCGATGGCCTCGGCGTAAAACAATTCTTCGACGAAAAGCGCGTGGTGGTAGACGACAGCCTGTCGCTGGCCGAAGGCGCAGTGCGCGGCTGGGATCGCCGCAACGTTTATTATTTTCAATTGATCAAATCGCTGGCCGATCACTACGGCTTCGCCATCGACACTCCCTTCGGCAAACTGAGCGCCAAATTCCGCAAGGTCATCATGTACGGCAGCGGCAAGGACGAAATCGCGTTCAGTTATGTCAACGAGCGCGGCGCCAGTTACAAGCGCAGCGCACCGTTTGAAGGCATTCTGCCCAATATGGAACGCCGCTACCGCGAAACCGACTCACTGATGGTGCGCGAAGACCTCGCCAAATATCTCAGTTCGCAGCACTGCCCCGACTGCCAAGGCACGCGCCTGCGCCGCGACGCGCGCCACGTATTCATCGACCAGCGCAATCTGCCCGATCTCACCAACATGACCATCGGCGGCGCCACCGCTTATTTCACCGCGCTGCGCTTCACCGGCAAAAAAGCCAGCATCGCTGAAAAAATTCTCAAGGAAATCCAGGACCGTCTGCGCTTTTTGGTGGACGTGGGCCTGAACTACCTCACGCTCAGCCGCAGCGCGGAAACGCTGTCGGGCGGCGAAGCGCAGCGCATCCGCCTCGCCAGCCAGATCGGCGCGGGTCTCGTCGGCGTGATGTACATTCTCGATGAACCCTCCATCGGCCTGCACCAACGCGACAACGATCGCCTGCTCAGCACGCTCAAACATCTGCGCGACATCGGCAACACCGTGATTGTGGTGGAACACGATGAAGACGCCATCCGCGCCGCCGATCACGTAATCGACATCGGCCCTGGCGCTGGCGTACATGGCGGCGAAATCGTGGCGCAAGGCACGCCGGCGCACATCATCAAAAACCCCAACTCGCTCACGGGCCGTTACCTCGCGGGCAAGGAACGCATCGCGGTGCCCAAACGGCGCAACGCCGCCGATCCGCAAAAATACCTGGTATTGCGCGAAGCCAGCGGCAACAACCTCAAGAACGTGACCCTGGAACTGCCCATCGGCCTGATGAGTTGCATCACCGGCGTCTCCGGCTCCGGCAAATCCACGCTGATCAACAACACGCTCTATCCCATCGTCGCCACCGCGCTCAACGGCGCCACCACGCTCGACCCAGCGCCACATGGCGGAATAGACGGTCTAAAACATCTCGACAAAGTAGTAGACATCGACCAAAGCCCCATTGGCCGCACACCGCGCTCCAACCCCGCTACCTATACCGGCATCTTCACGCCGGTGCGCGAACTTTTCGCCGGCACTCAGGAAGCGCGCCTGCGCGGCTATCAGCCGGGCCGCTTCAGCTTCAACGTGAAAGGTGGCCGCTGCGAAGCCTGCCAGGGCGATGGCGTGGTGAAAGTGGAAATGCACTTTCTGCCCGACATCTACGTGGCCTGCGACATATGCAAAGGCAAACGCTACAACCGCGAAACATTGGAAGTGAAATACAAAGGCAAGAACATTTACGAAGTGTTGGAAATGACCATCGAAGACGCGCATGAATTCTTCGCGCCGGTGCCGATGATCGCGCGCAAGTTGCAAACGCTGATGGATGTGGGCCTGTCTTACATCAAGCTGGGGCAATCCGCCACCACGCTCTCCGGCGGCGAAGCGCAGCGGGTGAAGCTGTCGCGCGAACTCTCCAAACGCGACACCGGCAAAACGCTCTACATTCTCGACGAACCCACCACTGGCCTGCACTTCCACGACATCAAGCAATTGCTCAGCGTGCTACATACGCTACGCGACGAAGGCAACACCATCGTGGTGATCGAACACAACCTGGATGTAATCAAAACCGCCGACTGGATCGTTGACCTCGGCCCCGAAGGCGGCGACGGCGGCGGCCAGATCATCGCCACCGGCACGCCAGAACAGATCGCGGCGCTGCCGCATTCCTATACGGGGCATTATTTGCAGCGCTTGTTGAAGGGCTGAAGACGGAGTGAATGACGGCGCGTGCTACGATGTATCGTCCTGTAGATACAAACGAGTGCCATCATGAAATTGCAAATAGCCAAATGGGGCAACAGCCTGGCCGTGCGTTTGCCCGTTGCATACACGCGAATCGCGGGGCTGCGCGAAGGCGATAACATCGAAACCCAGGTAAGCTCCGCAGGCGCCATTACGCTGACACCTGCCAAATCCTTTGACAAAAGTGCCTCTGTTCATCGCTGAACCGTCGAGCGCGTCTATCGACGCCTGGATTGATGTAGCCGCAATGGTTGATGAGATTGACTAGGCTCCATTATCGTCATACACTTATGACATCTTTGGGAGATCGCCATGACTACCGACATCCGCATCAATGCCCGCTTGACCGACTCGGACGCCGCCCGGTTTCAGGAATTGCTCGAGCATTACGGCATTTCAGCTTCCGACTTGCTGCGCGAAGCACTGCGCGAATATCACATCTCACACCTAGGCCCCCAGCGCGACCCGCTGCAATTGCTGCAAGGCTATGTTGGCGGGAGCGAAGGCGCGGAAGATTTGTCGACCAATTACAAGCAATACCTTAGCGCGGCGCTGGAAGAAAAAAACCAGCCAAGCCAGAGCCGCTCATGATTCTGGCCGATAGTGGTTTCTGGATTGCATTGGGCAATCGCCGCGACCATCACCATGCCGCCGCCTGCGCGGCGCTGGAGCGTTGGGCCAGTGAAGGCTTCGTCACCACGTGGCCCGTGCTGACTGAAGTGACGCATCTGCTGACGGCGCGGATTGGCCTACCGCAAGCGCTGGCTTTCATCGACGCGATTGCCAGGGGCGCAGCCGCAGTGCCAAAGCCACCGGACAACGCGTTATCACGCAGTGCCGCGTTGATGTACCGCTACCGCAACCTACCCATGGATCTGGCCGATGCGTCGCTGGTCATCCTCGCCGAAGACTTGGGAGAAGGCCGCATTCTCTCCACCGACCTGCGCGACTTCGCTGGCTATCGCTGGAAAAATACCCAGCCATTTACCAATTTGCTGCTGTAGCGAACACTTCAGCCGACTCACGAAGAAAATTCCTGCGCGGCCAAAACAATTATTAAAAAACTAAGGCTGTTTGCTGAGTTTGCGCATCGCTCAACTCAGCCCATTAGAGCATTTTTGATCAAATCGTTGACATTATTTCTCCCCTCGTCCGCTTGCGGGAGAGCTCCATACAACGCGCGCTGCCGACTTGCCCCGGAACGCTGGTTCCTGGGTAGGACAATTCCCCTCCTGTGGAGGGGTGGACGCCGTAGGCGGACGGGGTGGTCAAGGAGGGGAAATTTATCTTGTGCCGCCTCATCTGCCTACGGCAGTACCACCCCGCCCTTACGGGCACCCCTCCACAGGAGGGGAATTTATAACGCAGGTTTCTGGGTTGGGGTTGGGAGAGAGGGAGAAGACTTTCGCGAACTGAGAGTGTCAGCATTTGAATCAAAACCGCTCTAATAATTATCAGACTCCCTGTTTTGCCCGAATTCCTTCAATATAGCGAAGCTCATTTGACGCACGCTGGTCATTAGCGTCGAGATCAAGGCACTGGCGGTACATTTTCTCGGCAGCATCCAGATTGCCTTGCTCTACATATATGTATCCCAGACCACGCCACGCACGGGATAGCTCGAGATTTTTAGCGTGTGCCGGAGAAAACTCCTGTGCGGCCAATGCGGCAGATTGAAACATGTCCAGTGCTTTGGGCCAGTTTTGCTGCCGTTGATGGATATTGCCCATTTCAGATAAAAACTGGGAATTACGTGGTGACATAGCAATGGCTCTCTCAAGCAGAGTTTTTGCTTCCTCCAAGCTTCCGAGTTCCAGCAATGAATAAGCCTTGAAATAGTAGGCATATGCCCAATTTTCGGAGACAACCACCGCTGATTCCTGGGCCTTAGCCGCCTCAGCAAGATACATCAGCGATTCCACAGACCACCGCGCGCTATACAATTTTTGGCTGGTGTCTTTGTAGGCAGTTTCGTATCCAGCAATAATCTGGTCGAAATAGGAAATGGCGTCCTTGGGATTTCCAGACGCAATGAGCTGAGACCCATTCGTCAGTAGCTGCTCAAATTTTTCTTCATCAACGGTAATCTGGGTGGTGTCATCCGCCTTCCCATTTACAGCAGCCAAAATGGTCACAAGGAAAAATAGCGTGCGAAAACCTGACATCGTAATTGCCTCTATCGCCATCGCCAAAGCGTTCAAGCCGCCGCACCACCGATCAAGGCCAAAATCTCCTGGGTCTTGACCCGCATCAACGCAACATCACCACGCGCTTCCACGTTGAGCCGGATCACGGGTTCAGTGTTGGACATGCGCAAATTGAAGCGCCATTGAGGGAAGCTGAGACTGACGCCGTCGGTGTAATCGATGTCGATGGCGTCCTGCTTGTAGTGCGCCAACACTTTCTCGATCACGGCCTTGGCGTCGTCCACTTTGCGGTTGATTTCGCCGCTGGCGGGGAAGCGCGCGATGGCTTCTGCCACCAGGCGTGACAAGGGCTTGCCGGTGGTGCAGAGCAGTTCCAGTACCAGCAGCCAAGGGATCATGCCGCTGTCGCAGTAGAAAAAATCGCGGAAATAATGATGCGCGCTCATCTCGCCGCCATAGATGGCGTCTTCGTTGCGCATCTTTTCCTTGATGAAGGCATGGCCTGATTTGCACTGCACCGGCACGCCGCCAAGTTGCTTCACCACCGCTTCGGTGTTCCAGATCAGCCGTGGATCGTGAATGATCTTGCTGCCAGGGAAGCGCTTGAGGAAGGATTCAGCCAAGAGGCCCACGATGTAATAGCCTTCGATGAAATTGCCTTGTTCATCGAAAAAGAAGCAACGGTCAAAATCGCCATCCCAGGCCAGCGCCACATCGGCATGGCTGGCGCGTAGTGCGTCGATGGTGGGTTGACGGTTTTCTTCCAGGAGCGGATTGGGCACGCCGTGAGGGAAATTGCCGTCAGGCTCATGGAACAGCTTGATGAAGTGAAACGGCAAATGCGCTTGCAATAATTCGACGATGCGGCCAGCGCCGCCATTGCCGGGGTTGCTGACAACCTTCAAGGGTTTGAGCACCGTAAGATCAATATACGACAGCAAATGCTTGACGTAATCCGCTTTGACCTCCACTGCGCGCACGCTGCCCTGGTGTGCCACGGCAGGAAAATCATTGTTTTCGGCCAGTTGGCGGATGTCTTCGAGGCCGGTGTCGGCGCTGATCGGGCGCGATTGTTCGCGCACGAACTTCATGCCGTTGTAATCCTTGGGGTTATGGCTGGCGGTGACCACGATGCCGCCATCGACATTCAGGTGACTGGTGGCGAAATAGATTTCCTCGGTGCCGCACTGGCCGATGTCCAGCACGTCCACGCCGGAATCGGTGAGGCCGCGCGTCAGCGCGGTGCAGAGTTGGCGGCTGCTGAGGCGAATGTCATAACCGATCACCACCTGCTTGGGTTGCAGAAAGGCGGCAAAAGCGCGGCCAATGCGGTAGGCGATGTCGTCGTTGATCTGGTCGGGAATACGGCCACGCACATCGTAGGCTTTGAAACAGGTGAGCGCTTGCGGATTCATGGCCTCATCACTCCTTGTAGACATTTTTGAAGAAAAATTCCGCGGCTTCCATGAAGCCGGGCACGCTGCCGCAGTCGAAGCGGCGGCCCTTGAATTTGTAGGCCAACACTCTGCCTTGCAGGGCTTGAGTCAGCAGCGCGTCGGTAATTTGCAATTCGCCGCCCCGCCCCGCGGGCGTGGTGCGCAGAATATTGAAGATGTCGGGCGTGAGAATGTAGCGGCCAATGATGGCGAGATTGCTCGGCGCTTCTTCCGGCTTGGGCTTTTCCACCATGTTGTTGACACGGATGATGCCGGGAGCGATTTCGTCGCCCGCGATCACGCCGTATTTGTGGGTTTCATTGCGCGGCACTTCTTCCACGGCCACGATCGAGCAGCGGTAGTAGTCATAAAGCTCCACCATCTGCGACAGCACGCCGGCGTCTGGGTGATAGCAAAGGTCGTCGGCCAGCACCACGGCGAAGGGCTCATCGCCGATCAAGGTTTCGCCGGTGAGGATGGCATGGCCCAGGCCCTTCATCTCGATCTGGCGGGTATAGGAGAACACCGCTCTTTGCATCAGCAGGCGAATTTCGCTGAGGTAGATTTCCTTGTCGCTGCCGGCGATCTGGTGTTCGAGTTCATAGTTCACGTCGAAATGATCTTCGATGGCGCGCTTGCCGCGCCCTGTCACCACCGCCATGCCGCTGATGCCCGCCTCCAGCGCCTCTTCCACGCCATACTGAATCAGCGGCTTGTTGACCACCGGCAGCATTTCCTTGGGCATGGATTTGGTGGTGGGAAGAAAGCGGGTGCCGTAACCCGCAGCGGGGAACAAGCACTTTTTGATCGGGGAGTTCTTCATTGCGGACTTCCTGTGCCCTCGCGGCGGGCGGCGCTGAACTGGAATTTGGGCGAGCCTGCGCGGCGGCGCGTCAGGGTGGCGCATTATAGTGAGAAACGCACCATTGTGTGACGCGCGTCACGGTTCCCTGTTAGGTATATGCCGGGCAAGCCTATATAATGCGCCGTTTTCAGCGACTGGCCGGCGCACGCCGAGCAGCGCGTGAAGCCACGCACACCTCAGGCTCCCATGAATCAACTGTTCAGCCCCAAATCCAGCTACACCCGCGATGAATTGCTGTCCTGCGGCCATGGCCGGATGTTCGGCCCCGGCAACGCCCGCCTTCCCATCGGCAACATGCTGATGGTCGATCGGGTCACTGAAATCAGCTCCAGCGGCGGCAGCGAAGGCAAGGGAGCGGTGCTGGCGGAACTCGACATCCACCCCGATCTCTGGTTTTTCGACTGCCATTTCGAGGGCGATCCAGTAATGCCCGGTTGCCTGGGCCTCGACGCCATGTGGCAGTTGGTAGGCTTTTATCTGGGCTGGCGCGGCAACCCCGGCAAGGGCCGTGCCCTGGGCTGCGGCGAAGTCAAATTCAGCGGCGAAATTCTGCCTACCGCGCACACGGTGAGTTACGAGATCGACATCAAGCGTCTGGTCGAACGCAAGCTCGTCATGGGCATCGCCGATGGCCAGGTTTCTGTGGATGGCCAGGTTATTTATACTGCCAAGAGTTTGAAGGTCGGCCTGTTCCGGCCTGATGAAAGCCTGAGCTGAGCCCGTCAACAGCACATCAACATCTAACATCACCACCACAAACACCACCACTACAAACACCACAGCCCCACCTTTTTATCATCGGTGAATTCAAGAGGTCCATTATCATGCGTCGTGTAGTCGTCACTGGGATGGGCATCGCGTCCTGCATTGGCACAGACCCGCAGACGGTCCTGGCCTCGCTCCGGGAAGGCCGCAGCGGCATCGTCTACCGCCCCGAATA
>JAIRJU010000280.1 GCA_031260485.1 Pseudomonadales bacterium
GCATGAGGTGACGGTGCTGATGCCAGGCTATCAGCAGTTGTCGCATTTGCCTGAGGCGCAGCCGCTGCATAGCGTGGTGGTGGAATTTGCCCGCGCGCTGGAAACGCTGGAGTTGTTCGAGTTGCGGGTGCCGGACGCGCCGCCTGCCGTGCGCACGCTGGTGCTGGAGCATCCCTTGTTTGGCGCTTGCGGGGCAGGGCAGGTGTATTGCCATGATGCGGACGAACCGTTTGCCACCGATGCGCTGAAGTTTGCCTTGTTCTGCCAGGGTGTGGCGTATGCGCTGGTGAGCGGCGCGCTGGGTCAGATAGATGTGATTCACGCGCATGATTGGCACGCGGCGGCGCTGCTGTTGCTGCGCCGTTATCATCCGGCTTATGCCCCGCTGCGCGAGATTCCCACGGTGTTCACCGTGCACAACTTGTCGTTGCAGGGCATCCGGCCTTTGCGCAATAGCTGGTCTGCGCCTGGCCGCTGGTTTCCTGAATTGCTGTTGGAGCGCGAATGGGTGGGCGATCCGCGCTGGAGCGATTGCATCAACCTGATGCGCACCGGCATCAATCTGGCGGATCAAGTGCATGTGGTGTCGCCGACTTACGCGCGTGAAATCATTGAGCCTAGCGTTCCAGAATTGGGCTTGGTGCGCGGCGAAGGCTTGGAACACGATCTGCGCCGTCTCAGTGAGGCGGGCAGATTGCATGGCATTCTCAATGGTTGCGAGTATCCGCCTGAGATCGAAACCTCCGCGCCAACCAAGGCGCAGATAGTGAACCTAGCGCAGGCAACGCTGGAAAACTGGGTAGGGCGGCATACCACTATCAACGCGGCGTGGTTCCATGCGCTGCAACGGGTACACGCTTGGCGCACGTGCACAGAGCAAGAGCGCTTCGTGGTGGTGTCGGTGGGGCGCCTGACGCCGCAGAAAGTGAGTTTGCTGCAAGTGGATCTTGACGGCGTGAGCACCCTGGACCGTTTTTTGGAACGCCTGCAAGACGGCCTCTTCATCATGCTGGGCAGCGGTGATGCGAGCTGCGAGAACTTCATGACCAAAGCTATGCAGCGCCATGGCAATTTTCTTTATCTCGCAGGCTACGCCGACGCGCTGGCTGAGCAACTCTATCGCTATGGCGATTTGTTTTTGATGCCGAGCACCTTTGAGCCTTGTGGCATCAGCCAGATGTTGGCGATGCGTGCGGGCACGCCGTGTCTGGTGCACAAGGTGGGCGGCCTGGCCGACACGGTAAAGCACCTGGACAATGGTTTCGTGTTCAGCGGCAGCAATCCAGTGCAGCAGGCGTGGGCGCTACTGCGGGTGTTCGATGACATCCTCATGCTGCATGGCAGCGCCGAGTGGGAAGCCATCACCCGCCGCGCAGCCGCCGCGCGCTTCACCTGGGACACAGTGGTTGCCGCATATGAACGCCTGCTTTATCGTTTGGTGCCTAAGCCTTGCCATGGCGAGGTGATGTGCGCACAGGTTGAGGCGTAGCGCTCCACTATCGAAAACCATGACAGTGCGCTGAAGAGATGATCGTATGCTTCAAATCAGTCAGCAGACCCGTGAAGCGTTGCAGCCATTGGCTCGCAAGTATGTCTGGTGGAAAACGCCAGAGGAAGCGCTCACCATGCCACAGCGGGTGATCGCCCAAGTGATGAATATTGGCGATTACGCCGATGTACAGAGGCTGGTCGCGCAGGTGGGTGATGAGATATTGCGCAAGGTATTGGCGCACGCGGAAGCGGGCCAGTTCAATGAACGCTCGTGGGCCTATTGGCATTACCGTCTGGGTTTGTCGGATGTAGATCAGGTTCCTGCCTTGCCCGTGCGGAGTTTTGTGTGATGGGCAAATTCAAACCCTGCATGAACGCATTGCCGCTGGCGCAGCAAGGTTTGTGGCCAGCACTTCGCAATGCCTCGAATCTAGGGTTCACGCTCTATGGCGGCACTGCAATTGCTTTGCGATTAGGGCATCGTGACTCGGTCGATTTTGATTTTTTCTCAGAGAAGCCACTTGACCGAGAAGTCATTAAAGCAGCACTTCCATGCTTGACTCAGGCCACGACGATCCAAGATCAGGACAATACGTGGGTTGTGCTGGTTCCCTGCGGCAACTCTGAAAGAGAACACGTCAAGGTATCTTTTTTTGGCGCGATTACCTTCGGGCGGGTAGGAGAGCCCGATTTCACCGACGATGGTGTTTTGCAGGTAGCCTCTTGCGATGATCTGATGGCAACCAAGGTGAAAGTCGTATTGCAACGCGCGGAGGCGAAGGACTACCGTGATGTTGCGGCAATGCTCGATGCTGGCGTGAGCTTGTCGCGCGGGCTTGCGTCGGCGCGTCTTTTGTTTGGTCCGAACTTCCAGCCGAGCGAAAGCTTGAAAGCACTGATCTATTTCAATGATGGCGATTTGAAAACGCTGAGCGCCGCCGAGAAGGCGACGCTTGTTGCCGCAGTGAAAGCTGTGCGTGATTTACCTGATGTAGTGCTGCGCTCAAGCTCTCTAGGCAATATTGACTGAACCGTATTGAACTTAAACCGGCGCCGTGAGAATCAAGATGGAGCCTTGCCCTGGCGCGCTTTCGATGCGCAGTTTGCCACCCATTTGCTCCGCCCGGCGGCGCATGTTGGTGAGGCCGCAACCTTCGCCGCTGGCGCCTTTGGCGCAGGTGGGGTCGAAGCCGCTGCCATCATCGGACAGCGTGATCGCAATGTGCTCGGCATCGGTCGCTTCCGCGGTGAGTTCGATGCGTGACGCGTCCGCGTGGCGCAGTACATTGGCGATGCCTTCCTGCAATAGCCGTTGCAGGTTGAGCAGGCGCCGCGCGTCCAGGCTGGGCGCGGGTATCGGTAAGCGGCAGTGCCAGTCGAACGCGATGCCGGAGCGCCATAAGCGCGCTGCCATGCGCTCGTGGAATATCGCCAGGGCTTCGTCGATCGGGCCGTGGTCGGCGTCGATCGCGCTGGCGATGTTGCGCAGATCATCGAGCGCCGCCTGCAAGCCTTGTTTGATTTCGTCGTAGCTGAGATTGCGTTCGCGCAAGCCGAGCATCAGGTGCGTCAGCATTCCGCCTACGCCATCGTGCATGTCGCGCAGGAAACGCTGGCGCTCGATATTGATGGCGATTTGCCGCTCCTGATGGCGCAAGAGGCTGGAGGAGCGCAGCAGGTTGGCATCCTGTTCCAGTACCTGTCGTTCAATATCGCTGTGCGATTCGTCCGCTTCCTGGTTGAGCCGATGCCCTTGTACCGCCAGTTCAAGCAGAATGCCCAGCATCAGCAAGGGGCGTTCCAGAAAGGTGGCGTGGAATTCAGGGCCGTTCAACAGCGGATAGAGCAACAGATCCCAGATCATCGCAGTCAAGCCGATGAATAGCAGCGTCATGATTCGCAGCGCTGGCCCTGGCGCGGTGTGCCCCAGCCGCTGTAGCGCGAAAAAGCCATAGGCCGACAAGAGCAGCAGCGCTACCGTATCGAGCCAAGGCGCAATGCTGGCAAGGTCGTAGCCGCAGAGCAGCGTGAAGCTGATCGCCACGAAGAAGGCGGCGCAACAGCTTACGGCGGCTTTGGCGCCGCGCGTGCACCAGCCGGTGAAAGCGTTTACACCCAGCGCCGCCGACATCAACATCAGGTATTCGATGCCGTAGCGTAAGAGTGGAAACCAGGCATAGGGCAAGGCCATCGCGCCAAAGGTGATGAGCCAGGCATCGACGCCCATCAAAATCAGAAACAGCGCGGCGGCAATCTGAATCCGCGAGGAGCGGCTGAGCGGCAACAGGATGAGCAGCGCCACGCCCAGCGTCAGCCCCATGCCGATGGTCAGCCATACCAGATCGTAGCGCTGCATCTGCTCGCGCGAAGCCGCGGCATCCATGTGCTCGAACGCGCCAGCGTAGACATCGTTCGTGTTGCCGCAGGGTGTGACGAGGCAGGTGAGTGAGAAGGTATCCGCCGCATCGTCATCACTGATTTCGGCGGGCGCCAAGAGGCTGGCGCGCGCGGGATAGAGCACGACGCTGTACCAGCCGGGAATGCGTAACAGGGCGGGCCCTAAAAGGCCAGGTGCGTAAGCGCCTGCCGGTTCCACGCCCACTTCCACGAGAGCGCTTGATGCCGCGCTCGCCATGGGCAAGCGCCCGCTCAAGTTCCGGGTAGGATCAAGCTGGTAAGCGATGAGCGCATAGCAGCCCCAGAACAGCAGTTGCGTGCTCAACACCGCCAACAAGGCGCGGCGCCAATCCAGCCGTGGCAGTGCCGCCGCCATCATGAGCGTAACAACCCGCTGCGGAAGGCGCGCGCCATGGCTTCACCGCGGCAGCTTACGCCGAGTTTGCGGTAAATCGACTTTACGTGATCGCCGATCGTGTGCGGCGACAGCGACAAGACATCAGCGGCTTGCTTGTTGCTGTGGCCGCGCGCCAAGAGTTGCAGCAACTCGAACTCGCGTGGCGACAGATCCGAGTCGTCTTTTTTCGTGGTGCCGTGCTCGCGCAGGTAGCGCAGCACGTAAGCCGCGATGCTGGGCGAGAGCGGCGCACCGCCGGTAAGTGCATCGGCAGCCTGTTGCGCAATGTCGAGGCTGCTCTGATCTTTCAGCAGATACCCATCCGCACCCGCCAGCACCGCTGCCAATACCGTTTCCTGATCGCCCAGTACAGATAGCACGAGAATTTTCGGCGCCGCGCGGCACCGGGCCAGAATGTCTTTGATCAGATCAATGCCGTTGCCGTCGGGAAGCCGGATATCGAGAATAAACAAATCCACGTCGTGGTCGAGCAGTGCGCGCGCCGCCTTCAGCGTGCCTGCCGTGGCCAAGAGCGACAAGCGCTCATGCGCCGCGATGCCTTCGCCCACATGCGCGGCAATCAGGGGATCATCTTCGACTATCACGACGTTGGCTTTCATGATGTTCGCTCACGCTCATTGCGGCTGGTCTGCACGTAACCAGTGTCATCGGATGGGCTTTGTGCGCGGAGTATAAGTCCGGCCTCTTGCAATTTTGAATCCCCCGAATGCGGGATTGTTGGGTAGAACACACCAGGTCCAGCAGAAGATGCGCGTAGCGTCGTGTGCGCCGTGCCTTGCCTGTGTCGCGTTGCTTGACATTGACACAGGGGCGTCATACAGTGCATGACGATTTTTTGGAGGAGGCCGCTCATGCGAGTCAATGCACGTTTTGAAGGCGAAGCCGAAGAGCAGATCAACTACCTCGCCGAAGCTACCGGCAGCGGCGTAAGCGAAGTGCTGCGCGTCAGTGTGCGGCATTATTACGAGCAGCTACGCGCGCAACGCGGTGGCTTGACGCATTTCGCGGCGTTCGTTGGGCGCGGGCACAGCGGGCGTAGCGACATTGCGAGCAGCGTCAAGGAGCGTCTAGCGGAAGGCTTTGGCAGCAAACATCAAGGTGCGGCGTATGTGGTGCATGAACCCAAGGCGCCCTGGGTGAAACAAACGGCTGCGCCCACCGCAAAATCCAGAAAAGCGCCAAAGCCATGATCATCGCCGACGCCGGGTTGTTCTACGCGCTGGCCGATGCCGACGACGCCTGGCATTCCCGTGCGCTACGGGCGCTGCCCACGCAGCGCGAAGGTTGGGTTACCACCTGGCCGGTGCTGACTGAAGCCACGCACCTGATTACCCGCTGGATTGGCACCAGTGCCGCACAAGCCTTGCTGCTCGATGTGGCTGACGGCGGCATCGCGGTGTGGCAGTGGAGCGAACCAAAAACAGAACGATTGGTACATATGATGTCGCGCTATGCGAATTTACCGATGGACTTGGCGGATGCTTCATTGGTGCTGCTTGCCGAACATCTGGGGCATGGCCGCATTCTGACCACGGATGAGCGGGATTTCGGCGCCTATCGTTTCAAGAACCGCCAACCGTTCGAGAATCTGCTGGCAAGGATGTAAGGCGGCGTCCGTTCGCCCTCTGCACGGTACGGTTTTGCTCTAAGGTGCAGTAATTATTAACTATTAGTTATTAATTATTGCGCAATCCGTTCCAAATCACTTCGCAATTTGCTCCATATCACGCTAAATCCCCTAAACGCGGGATTGTCATGCCGCGCGCCGTCAATGGACCATATGACGCTCGCACACTTTGTTTCGCGGTATACGGACTTCGGCATACGGACCAGGGCAGTGCGCCACTCTTTGATGGAGATCACGTGATGGATGCCTACGCCAATATTGTTCCCGCCACTATGCCTGTTACTTTGCCTGCTGGTTTGAGGAGCGGCGCCGAAGAGGATGCCCAAGAAAAGTACTGGATCGATGCCGCCGATTCCATTGCGCGCAAAATAGCGGAAGGCGCAGTGGTGGCCCATGCGTTCGCTAATTTTTATGCCATCACCACGCGCGCGGATGCGGCGACGGTGCGTAGCGTCAACCTGATGAAAGGGCGTCCCCCCGCGCAGGTGGGCAGCATCGTCACCACGCGGGAACATATTCCAGAATTGTTCGATTGGTCCAAGTTGCCGGCGGGCATCACGCGCACCAGCGTCATGGCGCTGATCGATGCGCTCTATGCGTTAGGGCCGTTCGGGTTCAGAGGGCCAGCAGCCGAGCACATACCCGAGCACTTGAGTTCGTTCGATGACGCCGTTCGTACTACCCAGGTCATCGCTCCCGGCTATGCGTGCAGTTGCAACCATTTTCTGGAGGTGGCGCTCAAGGCAAGCGGTGCAACGCTGCTGTATGTGACCTCGGCCAATCGCTCACATCACCAGACGGGAGCGCGGGATGAGCCTGCGCATTATCTTGCCGACGCCTTGGCGGCGGACTTCGCGCAAGCA
>JAIRJU010000048.1 GCA_031260485.1 Pseudomonadales bacterium
GTGGGCGGCGCGCGGCCCACGGATGAGGCGGCGGCGTGGGTCATCGGTATGGCGCTGACCCCTGCACTGGCGCGCGCCGCGCCCGACGTGCCGCCCGAAAAATACCGCGCATTGGCGGCGCGCTACCGACACCACTACCTGGCGCTCCAGCCTGACATCACCCTGTTCGACGGTGTGCTGGAAATGCTGGGCACGCTGCGGCAGCGCCACCACTGGCTGGCGGTGGCCACCGGGAAAAGCCGGGCCGGCCTGAACCAGGTGCTGGATTCACGCCAGTTGCACGGCCTGTTCGACGGCTCACGCACGGCGGACGAAACCGCCGGCAAGCCCAGCCCGCTCATGCTGCACGAGTTGATGCGCGAATTTGGCACCGAACCAGAGCGCACGCTGATGATCGGCGACACCACGCACGACCTGCAAATGGCCGCCAACGCGGGCTGCGCCAGTGTGGGCGTGAGCTACGGCGCGCACGAGCCTGGCGAATTCGCCGCGCTGGCGCCGCGCCACATCGCGCACTCCGTGGCCGACCTGCGCCGGTGGCTGGACGAGTGCGCGTAAATCATCAGAACCCGCCTTCAATCCGCAATCGCCATCCAGTCGGCATTCGTCAGGCGTTCAGCCAGGAAATCGATCAACCGGCGCACCGCCGGCACCAGCGCACGCCGCCGCAGAAACACGGCATGGACGATGCCCGGAGGGAAACTCCAACCCGGCAGCAGTTCCACCAGACGGCCATCAGCCAATTCCTCACGGCACATGTAGTCGGGCAGCGAGGCTGCCCCCACGCCCTGGAGCAGCGCGAACTTCAGCGTTTCCAGATCGGAGGCCACATAGCGCGGCGAATGCGTCACCGTGTGCACCTGCCCGCTCGGCGAACGCATCTGCCAGATCGCGCGCTCCTCCTGCGCCGACATGGCCAGCGTATCGATTCGCGTCAGATCGTCCAGTGTATGCACCGGGCCTTGGCGTTCGATCTGCACCTTGGCGGCCACCAGCCGCGCCCGGCTCAGGCCCAGGTGCTTGGCCACCAGCGTGCCGCTGTCCTCGATCTCTGCACGCACGCGCAGCGCGATGTCCACCCCTTCCTCTATCAGATCGACCGGTCGGTTCAGCACGCGCAAATCGATGCGCACTTGCGGGTAATGGGCCAGAAAAACCGGTAGCAAGGACCCGATGGCACTGTGCGCCAGCGTAACCGGGCAACTCACCCGCACGGTGCCGCGCGGTTCAGTCTGCACCTGCGCCACCGCGTCGGCGGCGGCATGGGCGGCATCGCGCATGGCCAGGCAATGGCGCAGGCAGGTTTCGCCCGCCGGCGTCAGCGACAGGCGTCGCGTACTGCGCTGCAACAGTTGCGCCCCCAGACTTTGTTCGAGTTCGGCCACCCGGCGCGACAGGCGCGACTTGGGTACGCCCAGCGCGCGTCCCGCCGCCGCAAAACCACCGCGTTCGGCAACCTCGGCAAAGAAAAGCAGGTCGTTGAGGTCTTGCATGTCTACTTCATTGTCCTACTTGTGGAACGATAAATCCCATTTTTACCGACTTATCCATCATTGACAACATTCATAGAATTCTCCACAGCTTGGCAATCCCGCCAGCCCCCCTCCACCAAAAACTGAAAGCGAGCAAGAAAATGAAACTGTTGCATGTGGATTCGAGCATCCTGAACGCCAATTCCGTGTCGCGCCAGTTAAGCGCCGAAGTGGTTGCCGAATGGCGCCGCAACCATCCGGGCACCGAGGTTCAGTACCTCGATCTGGCCCAGGAAACCCCGAACCACTTCAGCGCCGATGCCATGGGCGTGAAGACCGGCGAACAGGCCATCAGCGATGCGCAGCGGCGCGAAAACGAGGTCTCCGAGCGTCTGGTAAACCAGTTCCTCGCCGCCGACGTGGTGGTGATGGGTGCGCCGCTGTACAACTTCTCGATCCCGAGCCAGTTGAAGGCGTGGATCGACCGTCTGGCGCAACCCGGCCGCACCTTCAAGTACACCGAAAAAGGCCCCGAGGGCCTGGCTGGCGGCAAGACGGTGATCGTGGTCTCCTCGCGCGGAGGCATCTACTCGACCAGCGAAGCCGGTCAGGCCGCTGAACACCAGGAGAGCTACCTGAAGGTGATCTTTGGCTTCTTCGGCATCACCGACGTACGCTTCGTGCGCGCCGAAGGCATCGCAATGGGCGATACGCCCAAGGCCAACGCGCTGGCCGCAGCGCGCAACGACATCCGCATCGTGACCGTGTGCGCCGCGAATCAGGATCAAGCCTCGCTGGCGGCTTGAGTGCTGCGAGGTGGGCGCTGCAAGACAGCGCCCACACATCTCAAGAGATTTCGGGAACAAATATCAAAAAAAGAAATGCCAGAACGCATTACTTCGCAAATTTTGGAAGAAAAGATAGATCGATATAATATTTTTTGGGATTCCCATTTTCAATAAATACGCGGATTGTCTTGTTTTTTATATAACTCTCAGGATTAAACCACATGCTGTTGCTTGCAAATACATGCACCTCCGAGGCAGAGGGATTTTTCCACTGAGTTAAAACCCGGAAGGGGTGACACCCTTGAATGGTTATCGAAACATCAGATTCGACACCTTGATACTCGGTTTCAATTGGCACACCATTATTCTTCAGGTATTCATCTTTCCTGATTCGCAAAATATTTGCAAAAATCATTCCGACACCAATCAAAAAGAACACCCCACCCATGAAACCAAGAATCAGCACCATTCCCCATAGAGAGAAAAATCCATTGATTTCTGCATTTTTTGGATTTTTTGAATCATATAAAACCTCGACAATATCTCCTCTCGAGTAGTTGAATAAACTATCACTTGTAGATGAAACAAACTGAATGATCTGACCATTCTGGCTGGCAAATTGAACAACAGGTTGATAGGCCCTCGTATCTCTTGACTCAGACAGCACGAGTTCAACCACAGCACCCTTTGTTTTAATCGCCTGAGCGAGAAACAAGCTTGTGGCTCGATAGCTGAATACTGCGCCGACGAGCATTCCAACACCAATGATTGCAAATGTGTATTTGATGATAGCTGCCACTTTCTCCATCTTCTACTCCAGCAGGCGTGTTGCATTCCAACGGAAGTTCAGGCGACACTGAACAAGCCTGATTCTATGCCGTTTTGTGTGGAGCTTGACAAATAAGGCGGGCCCGTACGCCATACGCTGTCCAAGGGCTTGTCGGAAAATCACTTTTCCCGACAAGCCTTGGACAACTGCGATCTTGGCTTCAGTCTCTGCCAAGCATCCGCTCAACAGCCAGAACGATGGTCTGTTTCAACAAGCCGGACAAGGCTATACCCTGGAAACCGCAGTTGACCGCACACCGGAACAGATCAAACCCAGCATTGATGCGGATTTGAGGCCAATTTTGGCTACTGTGCAGCAGTGCCAAAATGGTGACCTCAACAATTTTCAAAAGCTGCTCTCCGACAGGAACATACAGTCAACTTGCCGTGTCAGCTGCAATTTTTAGCCCCCTATATCCCTATCGCCGCATCAAAGGCTTCCATGCGGCGCCTCTGGCCTGTAGTGCCAAGAGTCAGCGTCTGACCGCATCCTACGAACTGGTACGGTGTCCAGCCTATACCTGCAAGGTGAGCATTCGCATGTAGTACTACTCGCCCCCCTACCGCCTTGCACGACCCCTCGGTGAGCCGCATCTCCAGTGCCTCGATGGCCAGTGATCGGCCGGTTGTCCCTACTGTGATGGTGTTACCTCGGCCATTCGTGCACTGTGTTGCCATCCATCCAATATTGGACACATAGGGGCGCAAGCACAGATTCAGGGCACCCTCTTGCTTGACGCGGATGGCTTCGAGGCGAAGACTTTCACCAGTTGTCCCCTTAGCACCGATCCATCCTCGGTACTGAACATGTGTATTGACCGAAAATACAGGTGATCTTTCATTAATCCCGAGTGAAGCCATGTGAGTTATATTGATTTTAGCACACTCCTCCCCACAATAAACATCCGCGTGCGCCGGGACTGCCCAGCCGCCTCCTAATCCTGCGGCCAAG
>JAIRJU010000195.1 GCA_031260485.1 Pseudomonadales bacterium
TAAAACAATATATTAGAATATATTGTTCATGTTTATTCTATCGTAAGAAAAGCGCTCCAAAGTAGCCCCCGCGGCATCGAGCCGCACATACCAAGCCTCATGCTCACGCCAGTCGCCTAGTACGATGCGCCGCGCCATCGTGCCATTGTGCTCGACTTCATGCACCGCAGGGCGATGCGTATGGCCGTGGATCAGCGTGGTGGGGCTGCCTTCTTGCTGCATTAGCGCCAGTACCGCCTCTGGGCTTACATCCATGATGTCCTGTGGCTTGTTGCTGCTCATGTTCTCGCTCTGCGCTCTGGCAGCGGCGGCGAAGGCGCGGCGTTCGGGGAGCGGCTGGGCGAGAAAATCGCGTTGCCAAGCAGGGGAACGCACCTGGTTGCGGAAGGCGAGATAGGCGGTGTCGCGCGTGCAGAGCACATCGCCGTGCAGCAGCAGGTAGCGATGGCCGGCATGGGTGAGGCGCAGCGGTTCATCGAGCAGCGTAGCGCCGCAAGCGGCGGCGTAGCGCTGGCCTAACAGAAAGTCGCGGTTGCCATGGATGAAATACACGGCGGTGCCGCGCTCGCTGACGGCCTTCAAGGCGGCGGCCAGTGCGGCGTAGAGCGGGGTGTCGTCGTCGTCGCCAACCCAGGCATCGACGAAATCGCCCAGAATGTAGAGCGCTTGCGTGCCGGGTGTTTTGCTGTCCAGAAAATGCAGAAAGGCTCGGCACAAGCCGGGCCTTTGCGGGGAAAGATGCAGATCGGCGATCAGCAGCAGCGTGTTAGGCGGGCAACTGAGTGTCATCGATGCTGACGGAGGTGATCACGACGGCTTCCTTGGGCACGTCCTGATGACCGGCTTTGGAACCCGTTTTGACGCCCTTGATCTTGTCCACCACGTCCATGCCTGCCGTCACCTTGCCGAACACGGCATAACCCCAGCCTTGCGCGTTCTTGCCACTATGGTCGAGGAAATGATTGTCGCTGAGGTTGATGAAGAACTGGCAAGACGCCGAATGCGGCTCCATGGTGCGCGCCATGGCGATGCTGCCTGTGAGGTTGGAGAGACCGTTGTCCGCCTCGTTGGTGATGGGAGCGCGGGTTTTTTTCTGTTTCATGTTCGCATCGAAGCCGCCACCCTGAATCATGAAATTATCAATGACGCGATGGAACAGAGTGCCGTCGTAGTGGCCGTCGCGGGCGTATTGCAGAAAGTTGGCGCAAGTCAGCGGCGCCTTGGCGAAGTCGAGTTCGAGCACGATGTCGCCATGGTTGGTGTGTAGCGTAATCATGAAATTTTTTGTAATCCTTAACGTAGTGGCAAGTGGGGGTAGTGACAAATGGGGGGTAGCGACAAGTGGGATAGCGACAAGTGGGATAGTGGCAAGTGTTTGTGGTACGTGATCAAGGCAAGCCTCGCGCTGACACGGCCAGCACTAAGCTGGCTATAATACGCATTTTGTTTCAGCCCAGAAAGCCGCCATGTCCGACCTCAGTAGTTCCGCTAGCTCTGCTCCCGCCAATTTCATTCATCAGATCATCGTGCGTGATCTGGAACAGGGCAAAAACGGGGGGAGGGTACACACCCGCTTCCCGCCGGAACCCAACGGCTATCTGCACATCGGCCACGCCAAGTCGATCTGCCTCAATTTTGGCACTGCGCAGAAGTTCGGCGGCAAGTGCAACTTGCGTTTCGATGACACCAATCCCGAGAAAGAAAATCTCGAATATGTCGAGTCGATCAAGGCCAGCATTCAATGGCTTGGCTTCGATTGGGAAGAGCGCCTCTTCTACGCCTCGGACTATTTCGAGCAATTGCACGCTTATGCGGTGGCGCTGATCGAGGCCGGCAAAGCCTATGTATGCAGCCTCAGCGCCGAAGCGGCACGCGCCTATCGCGGCACGCTGACCGAGCCGGGCCGCAACAGCCCCGACCGCGAGCGTGCCATTGCGCAAAATCTCGACCTGTTCCGCCGGATGCGCGCGGGCGAATTCCCCGACGGCACCTACACGCTGCGCGCCAAGATCGACATGGCTTCGCCCAACCTCAACCTGCGCGATCCGGTGCTCTACCGCATCCGTCATCAGCATCATCATCAGACTGGCGATAAGTGGTGCATTTATCCGATGTACGACTACACCCACTGCATCAGTGATGCGCTGGAAAATATCACGCACTCGCTGTGCACGCTGGAATTTGAAGACCACCGCCCGCTCTACGATTGGATCCTCGATCAGTTGGCGGTGCCCAGCCATCCGCAGCAGATCGAATTCGCGCGGCTCAATTTCAACTACACCGTGATGAGCAAGCGCAAGCTCAAGCAATTGGTGGACGAAAAACTCGTCAGCGGCTGGAACGATCCGCGTATGCCCACGCTCGAAGGGCTGCGCCGCCGCGGCTACACCCCCGCCTCGATTCGCAATTTTTGCGACATGGTGGGCGTCACCAAGGCCAACTCCGTGGTCGATGTCGGCATGATGGAACACTGCCTGCGCGAAGACCTCGATCGCTGCGCGCCGCGTGCGATGTGTGTGCTGCGCCCGCTCAAGGTCGTGCTCAGCAACTATCCACAAGGCCAGGTCGAGCCCATTTCCCTCGCGCGCCACCCCAAGGACGACAGCATGGGCCAGCGCACCGTGCCGTTCACACGAGAGCTATACATCGACCGCAGCGATTTCGAGGCAAGCCCGCCCGCTGGCTACAAACGTCTCGTGCCCGGCGGCGAAGTGCGCCTGCGCGGTGCTTATGTCATCCGCTGTGACGACATCATCAAAAATGCCGTGGGCGACATCGTGGAACTGCGTTGCAGTTGTGACCTCGCCACGCTCGGCGCCAATCCCGAAGGCCGCAAGGTCAAGGGCGTGATTCACTGGGTCAGCGCCACGCAGTCGCGGGAAGTCGAGGTGCGCCTCTACGACCGGCTTTTCACTCACGAAAACCCCGACAGCGCCGAGGGTGATTACCGCGATAAACTCAACCCTGATTCACTCAAGGTGCTGCACGGCTGCCGCGTCGAACCCTCGTTGTGCGAGGCTCAGCCAGAAGAGCGTTTTCAATTTGAGCGTGAAGGCTATTTCTGTGCCGATCGTTTCGATAGCAAGCCCGGCGTGCCGGTATTCAATCTCACGATCGGCCTGCGAGATACCTGGGCGAAGATACAGAATGGTTAAAAATCACAGCTGTGCGTACACGATTCTTGCAGGCTGAAGTCGGGTCAGAGGCGTGCTGCTAGCTGAGACCCTTGGAGGCCATGAATGGCCGGAATGGGTGAAGCCAAGCGTTTACAGCGCAAAGCGCTGTGCTTGGCTGAACGCCACTCGGTTATACCGAGTGGCTGGATGCCTACAGCAGCACGCCTCTGGCCCGACGACCACATTGGACGCCCCCCAACAAATCATCAACATGCTAACTATTTACAACACCCTCACCCAACGCAAAGAACCCTTCACGCCGACCGAGCCGGGCAAAGTCCGTCTGTATGTCTGCGGCCTCACCACTTACGACTATGCCCACATCGGCCACGCCCGTATGCTCGTTGCGTTCGATGTCGTCGTGCGCTATCTGCGCCAAAGCGGTTATGCCGTTACCTACGTTCGCAACATCACCGACATCGACGACAAGATCATCCGCCGTGCCCATGAAAACGGCGAAGCCTTCGACGCGCTCACCGCGCGCTTCATCGCCTATACGCACGAAGACGAAGCCGCCCTCGGCATTCTCCGCCCCGACATCGAACCGCGCGCCACGGCGTATATCGCCGAGATCATCGCCATGACGCAGAACCTCATTGCCAAGGATCATGCCTATGCCCCCGGCAATGGCGATGTCTATTACCGCGTCAGCAGTTTTCCCGGCTATGCCAAACTCTCGCGCAAGAACCCCGAAGAACTCCTGGCCGGCGCTCGCATCGACATCGACGAAAGCAAACACGATCCGCGTGATTTCGCGCTCTGGAAAGCCGCCAAACCCGGCGAACCCGGCTGGCCCTCCCCCTGGGGCCATGGCCGCCCTGGCTGGCACATCGAATGCTCTGCCATGTCTACCACCTGCCTCGGCCACACCTTCGACATTCACGGTGGCGGCAGCGATCTCATGTTCCCGCATCACGATAACGAAATCGCACAATCCGAAGCCGCCACCGGCCACCCCTTCGTCAACACCTGGATGCACAACGGCCCGGTGCGCGTCGACAATGAAAAAATGTCGAAATCGCTCAACAATTTCTTCACCGTGCGCGAAGTGCTCAAGCAATACCCCGCGGAAGTGATCCGCTATTTCCTGGTCGCCAGCCACTACCGCAGCGCCATCAATTACTCCCAGGAAACCCTGCAAGGCGCCTACGCCGCGCTGGAACGCTTCTACCGCACGCTCAACATGCTGGAAAAACCCGGCACAGCGGCGGCGCAGGGCAGTGAATTTGAACGACGCTTCCACGACGCGATGCAGGACGACTTCAACACCGCCGAAGCGCTCAGCGTTCTCTTTGAACTTGCGCGCGAAGGCAACCGTCTGCGCGAGAGCGACCCCGAACGCGCCGCGGCGCTTGCCGCGCTGCTGCGCCAGCTCGGCGGCATTGTGGGCCTTTTGCAAGCCAACGCCGCCGCATTTCTGCGCGCTGCCGGCGCCAGCGTGGATGCCGCTCAGGTCGAGGATCTCATCGCACGCCGCAAGGCGGCACGCGCCGCCAAGGATTGGGCCGAAGCCGATCGCATCCGCGACGCGCTTCAGGCCCTGAATGTGGTGGTGGAAGATCGCAACGGCCTGACCACCTGGCGCGTCGAGCGGGGCTGAGGGAACTGTTCGACTCGCCATTGCGCGGTTTTTTAAGGCGGTTTTCTGGGTGTTTCATCTTGGCTTGACTTTCAAGTAACATTCGCAGCTCCGCGGAGGGGTGGCAGAGCGGTTGATTGCACCGGTCTTGAAAACCGGCGTAGGTGAGAGCCTACCGAGAGTTCGAATCTCTCCTCCTCCGCCAATTACTCCCAGCTACTCTCCTACCCTGCTTTGAAGCCTGCGTAATATGCGGGTTTCCAGGGCATATATCCCAGCTCCCACGCGAGCACAACGAAATCAAGAACAGTAAGTGGGTATCGCTGTAGGCGCATACCTTGCGCTATCCCTTGCCGATGCGCGGCTTGCATCTGGCGGTCTCTGCATTGATACGACGGTTGCTGGCCCAGCAAGGGAGATATAGGAAGGCACGTTGATTTGCTTCTACCCCCCCTCCCTCGCAAAAATTATTATACTAAAGCATTGACAAAATAGTTACATATTAGTAATATAATTCTCATGCCACCAACCACCAGCCGCTCCGAGTGTGAGCCGCGAGCCTGGGAACCGAAAGACTCATCGGGGTTGGGTGCTAGCGATAAGCCTCAAGGGGCGGGAGCTAGGCAGGCAGAAAGAAAAACAAACAATTACATTATTTTATAAGCAACATAACAAGGAGTGCGTCGAGGGGGAATTGGTAAACGAGAGATGGAAGTACTCAAGATTTTGAAAAATGGTGGCCGCGCGGAGTGACGGTGAGAGATTCATAGCGCGTCTGTGCGGAGATAGGGGATGCTTGTGCCAGAATCCTAACCCATGTGCTACGTGACAAACACATTGGGAATCTAACAAGTGTAAGCATGGTTACAATCTGCCAATCCAAAAAAGTAGAAACCGAGGGTGTTAGCTCTAAAATCGTGGCGCATTTCCATGCATGGAAACATGCAATGAAAATACCACTACAACATGAGTTCGTGGAGCTCGATGCAACGCAAGAAGCTGATCTCATCATTTAGAACGACAAGATTTTAGTTGTGAACAATATTAAGCAAGAGACACAAGATGGTGAAGTTGTCGCACAGAATGGATTATTTATAACCACGTCGTAGGATATGGGTATAACTGCGAACATGTCCGTTTATAATTTTTCAGACGATTTTTACATTCATGATAAAAATTATTTGCTTGGTTTAATTACCGAAGAGAGTATTTAATATGGCAACAACACCTGTTACAGCACAAGCTTTAATTGACGCAGCAACCGATGCTGAGACACTAGACACAGTAATAAATGGACCAAATGCAACAGTAAATCCTCGCCATGGAGGTAGCATTTCTAGTTTGCGTAAGGTTTTACAAGATGCTATCAATTTAGTTCCTGGACTTATTGGTGTTATGGGGCAGGTTGCAACGCTAGTCACCAACATTAACACTATCAATACTTCTGGAATATATAGAGTAAACCTTGATCCTGGCACGATAGAAACTGGAGTTACTAATAATTATTTAATTCTACATATTCAAAACACTACAACACACGCATCACAACTAGCATTCGCTAACCATAATGCAACAAATGATTCAGATAGAGTATTTTTCAGAGTGCGCGATGCTGCAAATACATGGGGGATTTGGAAAAAGTTACTCACAGATATAGATATTGGAAAATTTTTTCCAGATGCATATCTAGTAGCTAATGCAGATGTAATAAATTCTTCTGGTATTTTTCGCATAACATCTGATCCAGGAACTATTGATCCAGGTGTTACTACAGCATATTTCATATTAAATTTTAGATATGGGGTAAATTTTACTGCACAAATAGCTATTGCTAACCATAGTACGATAAATAATGGAGATGGTATTTTTTGGAGGCTGCACGATAATAATATTGTTGGCTGGGGAGCTTGGAAAAAATTAGCAACCGCAGCGGACTTTGGCGCATTTGGTCCACAATCAATAGTTTCTTCTGATTTTAATTCTATCAATAAATCAGGAGCATATTATGGAATAGCACAAACTACTGAAGGAAGTCCTTATAATGGCAGCGGTTACGTTCATATTTTTCACTCGCAGAGCAATACCCTCAGATCATCTCAAACGGCAATTTGGATAAATACAACGCTATCTAAATCAGAGTATGCATACAGAGCTAGAGATTTTAACGGGATTTGGCAGGGCTGGGAAAATGCATCTACTCAGAGTGATTTAACATTAGCAATATCAAATTTTTCATCAAGCCTGGGACTATTTTTAAATGAAGCCACTCAAGTAGATAATTTTGATACTCTAGTGTCCTGAGTTAGAAATTCGCAGACAAAATCGTTCGATGCTGGCGAGGATTGCATCGGCACTCTTGGCCCACACGAACGGCTTGGGGTTGGCGTTGTTGATTTCCAGATATTGCC
>JAIRJU010000209.1 GCA_031260485.1 Pseudomonadales bacterium
TTCATGGTGAACCAGCAGTTCCGCCGCGATTATTGGGTCAAGGGCCTGCGCAAGCTGTCGCGGCTCGAGCAGGCGGAGCACTTGTCGGCCGTGCGGGTGTTGTTGCAGGTGGCACGCGAGGATGCCACGTTGAAGGTCACCGGCAGCCTGGGCGAAGCCAGCATGAACGAGCAGATTTACAAGCCGATCCAGGAGTTTTTGAGCGATCACAAGCCGCATACGATTGGCGAGATCGTTGAGGCCGTGCGCAAGGACAACATTAATTTGAGCCAGGTGGTGGAAGCAGTGACGGTGCTGGGCGGTACCGGCGGCCAGCTTACCTTGGCGCAAGATCCCGCGTTCGTCAGCAAGGGCCGCAAGCGCACGGACAAACTCAATCGGCATCTGATGCGCCTGGCGCGCACCAGCGGCGACGTTCACGTACTGGCGTCGCCGGTGACAGGCGGCGGTTTCAGCCTGGGGCGTTTCCAGCAGCTTTTTGCCCTGGCCTACACCGAGGGGCTGCGCGATGCACCCGAATGGGCGAAATACGCCTGGGACATCCTGCGCGGGCAAGGCCAGCGCATCCTGCGCGAAGGCAAGGCGATCGAAAGTGATGAAGACAACCTGGGAGAACTGAATACCCAAGCTGCCGCGTTCAAGGCCAAATTACTGCCGATTCTCAAGGCGCTGGAGATCGTGTGAGCGCTTTGGGTTGAATAAAGCTGCCGCCGCGTTATAAAAAGCGGGTTTTATCCCTATTCAGGAACCTGCGTTCCGGGGCAGGACAATTCCCCTCCTGCGGAGGGGTGGACGCCGTAGGCGGACGGGGTGGTTCCTGGGTCGGGGTGGGTTCTTGTTGGCAGGCAGTAAGAGGACGCAGCAGTGAGCAAGATTTCCGCGGTAACGAAAGAGCATTGCGCCAGTAAAACCTGGCGTGTGGTGAATGCGCTCGGCACGGCCAGGCAAGAGGCGGTGGTGCTGCTGGCGGCGAGCGAATTGCCCATGGCGCTGATGAGTTGCCCGGCTGGGTTCATCAGCGGCGCCAAAGGCTATCAGTTGGTGGCCATCCAGGGCTTTGATCCAGGGGTAAACCTGCAAGTCACTCAGAACGGCAAGTGGCAAGGCGCCTACCTGCCCAGGATTTATCGCTGCCCGCCATTTCTGCTGGTGAGCACCAGCGACGGTGGCCGCGCGCTGTGCGTTGATGAAAACGTGGCCGAGATCGAAGAGCACGGCGGTGAACCGTTCTACGGCGACGACGGCGAACTGGCGCCCAAGGTTGCCGAGGTGCTGCGCACTCTGGTGGACTTCGAGAAGGAACGCATCGCCACCGATAATGTCTGTACGCAGCTTGCTGAACTGGCCTTGATCGAGCCTTGGGACATTACCGTCAACAAGGGCCAAGGGCAAAGCAAGATACAAGGGCTGTTCCGCATTGATGAAGCCAAGCTCAGTCAGCTCGACGGCGCGCAGCTTGAACAACTGCGCAACAGTGGCGGCCTGGTGCTGGCCTATTGTCAATTGTTGTCGATGCAGAACTTGTCGAAGCTGGGCAGGTTGTACCAGGAGCAGCAGCGAGCGCAAAGCGATGTCATCGAAGGCTTGCAGGCGTTTGGCATGTCGGCTCAAGATGGCACTTTGTCGTTCGAGAACCTGTAAGCGTGGCTTAGGCCGCGTGGGAGCCAACATCATGACGCACACGAGCACAGCGTTCAGGCACACCTGGTTATTTTTGCTGATCTTGCCCTTGGGCGCAAAGGCGCAGACCTTGACCTTGTTCGAGCCTACCGAAACCAGCACTGTGCCACAGCCCGTCGCTCTGGCGCCGAGCATCACCCCTGGCGGCAGCCAACCGGCCTTTACGCTGCGCAGTACGAGTCGTATTGGCGACAGTTACCATGCGGTACTGGTCAACCGCGATGGCGGCATCGTACAAGTGGCTTGGCAAGCCGGGCAAAGCGCGGCGGTTCCGGGCTATGGCGGCTTCGCAGTTACCAAGGTAGCAGGCCGCGCGGTGACGCTGACCCAAAGCGAACCTTGCATCAGCGCGCCCGACAAAGGCGTGAGTTGCGCCGCAGACAATCAAGCGCTGCTGGCCTTGGCGACCAGCGCCCCCGCCGTGGCACAAGCAGCGCCCGCCGCCGTGCCCAGGCCCACCCCGCAAAACCCCTTCGCTGCGGTCGTTCAGGCCGGACGGCAACGTGGCAATAACAATAATGCCGGCATCCGCGGCGTGCTGCCGAGAGGCGGTGGCCCGACCTTCGTGGATCAGACGAACGGGCAAGTGGTGATCAATCCCTTCACTGGCCAACCTGAAGTGGTACCGCCGCTGTCGCCCGAAGAGCAGGCCGCGCGTGCGCAACGCCAGGTGCAGCGCGCTGATCGCCTGCGTGCGTTCCAACCGCGCCGCATCGACGATGCCGACATTCCTCCGGGGATGCAGCGCGCCAGCACGCCGTTCGGGGATACGCTGGTTCCGATTCAGTAGGCGCCCATTGCTATTGTCTCCTTCCCAGGTGCAGGCGCAGGCGCCCGCGAACGCGCTGTTGAGCATCTCCATTGTCACCTATCAGCCGCCGCTTGCTACCTTTCGCGCGCTCTTGTGTTCTCTCGGCCTTGCCGTGGCCGCCGTGCGTGAACATTTGCACGCCGCGTGCGCGGTAAGCATCGTCGATCACAGCCCCGATCCCAGCGCGGTGCGTAGCGCCTGTGCCTTGGTTGACGCCTTGCCGCTCACGCTGCTGCACGATCCTGCCAATCCCGGTTTCGGCGCAGGCCACAACCGCGGCATTGGCCTTAGCACAGCGCCATTTCATCTGATCCTCAACCCAGACGTGGAACTGCCGCCGCAGAGCCTGGTGGAACTGTTGCGCTATATGCACATGCACGCGGACGTGGCAGCGCTTGGCCCTGCGGTATGCGATGGCGCGGGCGTGGTGCAATCGTCCTGCAAGAGCGAGGTGACGCTGCTCGATCTTGCGCTGCGCGGGTTCGCGCCGTGCGGGCTGCGTCAGCGTTTCGCTCAGCGGCTGGCGCGCTACGAGTGCCGCGATTTGTTGGACGCCGGGCGTATTGCCCGAGTGCTGCATTTGAGCGGCTGCTTCATGCTGTGCCGCACGGCCGCGCTGCGCGCTGTGGGCGGTTTCGACACCGGCTATTTCCTGTATTTTGAAGATTTCGCCCTCAGCCGCGCGCTGCAAACGCAAGGCCAGGTGCTGTATTACCCGGCGGTGCATATCGTGCACCACGGCGGTGGCGCGGCGCGCAAGGGCTGGCGTCATTTGCGCTACTTCGGTGCCTCCGCCTGGCGCTGGTTCATGACGCAAGGATGGAGGCTCTGGTGAAGACGCTCTTGGTCACTGGCGCCGGAGGTTATGTAGGCCAGGCGCTGCTCAAGCAACTGCTGGCGCAGGGCGACTGGCTCATCCACGCTCAACTGCGCCAGCGCAGCTTGCCACGCGAGTTGTGCGAGCATCCGCGTTTGGTGCTACGGCAAGGCGATCTTGCCGATCCGGCGTTCTGTGACGCGCTTTGCGCGGGCGTTGATCTCATCATCCACCTGGCGGGCAGGGCGCACACGGCGGGCACCCGCGACGCACAATGGCGCGGCAGCCACCTTCCCACGCGCCTCTTGGCGGAAGCGGCGCTGCGGCATAAGGTCGGCAAATTCGTGTTTCTCAGCAGCATCAAGGCCATGACGCCACAGCAATCGCCTTATGCCGAGGTCAAGCGTCTTCAGGAAGACCTGCTGCTGGACCTGCACCAGAGGGGCCTCTTGCGCGTGGTGTGCCTGCGTCCAGCGCTGATCTATGGCCCCGCCATGCGCGGCAACCTGGCCACGCTGCTCAAGATGCTGCGCAAGCCGCGCTTGCGCCTCTTGCCCCGGCCCAGCGGCACAATGGGTTTGATTGGCCTCGAGGATTGTTGTCGTGCGATCATTGCCGGGCTCGACATCGAGGCCCTACAAGGGCGCTCTTGGCAGCTTGATGACGGCGTGCGTTACGATCTTGCCGATCTGTTCCGCCGTGTCAGACACCAATTGGGTCTGACGCCTCCTTTGCTGTGGATCCCTCGCCCTGTGGTGTTCTGCGCCACGGCGCTGGCACAGTGGAGTGCGCCGCTGACGGGGCTGGGCATCGGCAAGGGCAGTTACGCCACGCTGTATCTGGAGCGTTTTCGCCCCGATCCGCGCTATGGCGAATTGAGCGGTTTCGCGCCACGGCAGGAGTTCTACCAGGAATTACCCCGGTTATTGGATTGAACCTCATAACCCTACCCAGGAACCTGGTTCTGGGACGCAAGTCGGCAGCATGGCGCTGCATGGGTCTCTCCCCCAACCCCTCTCCCACAAGTGGGAGAGGGGCTAGCTGGCTCCCTCTCTCGTCTGCTGAAGGAGAGAGATGCCCGCCTCCCCTCGCCCGCTTGCGGGAGAGGGGTTGGGGGAGAGGGCTATAAACAAACAAATGAAAACCAAGCGTCTGGAGACTCGCAGCGCGTGATCACAAAAGGCATCATTCTCGCCGGCGGTTCCGGTACCCGCCTGCACCCCATTACCGCCACCGTCAGCAAACAACTATTGCCGGTGTACGACAAACCGATGATTTACTACCCGCTGGCCACGCTGATGCAGGCCGGCATCGCGGATATTCTCATCATCACCACGCCGCAGGATGCCGAAAGCTTTCAGCGCCTGCTTGGCGACGGCACGCAATGGGGCTTGAATCTGCGCTATGCGGTGCAGCCGCGGCCCGATGGCCTGGCGCAGGCGTTTTTGATCGGGGAGTCATTTATCGGCAAGGACGGCGTCAGCCTGATCCTCGGCGACAACATTTTCTACGGCTCCGGCATGACCGCGCAGTTGTGCCGCGCCACCGCGCGCGAGGTGGGCGCCACCATCTTTGCCTATTACGTCAACGATCCCGAACGCTACGGCGTGGTGAGCTTCGACGACCTCGGCCGCGCCTGCCACCTGGAAGAAAAGCCGCTTACTCCGCGTTCCAATTTCGCGGTGACAGGCTTGTACATGTACGATAACCACGTCATCGACATCGCCCGCGCGCTCAAACCCTCAGCGCGCGGCGAACTGGAAATCACCGATCTCAACCGCGTTTACCTCGAACATGGCAATCTCGCCGTGGAGCGTTTCGACCGCGGCACCGCCTGGCTTGATACCGGCACTGTCACCTCGCTGCTCGATGCGGGCAACTTCATCCGCGTGCTCGAAGAACGGCAGGGCCTCAAAATTGCCTGCGTCGAGGAAATCGCCTGGCGCCAAGGTTTCATTGATGATGAACAGTTGTCCGCGCTGGCGCGTCCACTGGAAAAAAGCGGTTATGGCCTTTACCTGCGCCGCGTGCTCGATCATGGCCGGGAGCATTGAGATGAGGAGCATTGAGATGGGCTGGAAATCCACCACGCTGCCCGGCGTGCAGGTATATGAACCCGCCGTGTACGGCGATGAGCGCGGCTTTTTCATGGAAACTTTTCGTAGCGCCTGGTTCGAGGAACTGGGGCTTGACGGCACCTTCGTGCAAGACAACTTCAGCCGCTCCGTGCGCGGCGTGTTGCGCGGCTTGCACTATCAGGTGGTGGCGCCGCAAGGCAAACTGGTGCGTGCGGTGCACGGCGAAATTTTTGATGTGGCAGTGGACCTGCGCCGCACCTCGCCCACGTTCGGCAAATGGGTGGGAGTAACGCTGTCGGCAGATAACAAACAGGCACTGTGGATTCCACCGGGTTTCGGCCATGGCTTTTACACTCTCTCCGAAGTGGCGGAAGTGATGTACAAATGCACCACCTATTACGCGCCAGAACACGATCGCAGCCTGCGCTGGGACGATCCCGCGATCGGCATAACCTGGCCGCTGAGTGCGCCGGTGCAGGTGTCGAGCAAGGACGCGCAAGCGCCCTTGCTGTGCGACGCTGAGCTTTTCGGTTAAGGACAGATAGAGGACACCATGCACGTTGTCTTGCTTGGCGCCATGGGTCAGCTTGGCCAGCGAGTGGAAGAGAGCACACCGCCAGGGGTGAAGCTGAGCGCGTTCAGCTCCGCCGTGTGCGACCTCAGCAATCCCGCCAGCCTGCGCCGTATTCTCGACAAGGCCAAACCCGATCTTGTCATCAACTGCGCCGCGTATACGCAAGTGGACAAAGCCGAAAGCGAACCCGAGCGCGCCTATGCGGTGAACCGCGATGGCGTGGCCGCCTTGGTTGCCGGCACCTCGCCGTTGACGCGCATCCTGCATGTGTCCACCGACTTCGTGTTCGACGGCGCCGCGCGCACGCCCTATGCCACGGATGCGCCGGTCAACCCGCTCGGCGTTTATGGCGCCAGCAAGCTCGCCGGCGAGGAAATTCTGCTGGCGCAAGCACCAGAGCGCAGTTGCATCGTGCGCACCGCGTGGCTCTACGCCGCCGAAGGCAAGAACTTTCTCAACACCATGCTGCACCTGATGCAGAGCCGCCCGGAATTGCGTGTGGTAAGCGACCAGCGCGGCACGCCCACCTCCGCGCAGGGCCTCGCCGAGGTGCTGTGGCGCTTTGCCGCCCAGCCAGAACTCACAGGCCGCTATCACTGGACTGATCGTGGCGAAGCCACCTGGTATGACTTCGCCTGCGCCATCGGCGAACGCGCGCTGCATCATGGTCTGCTCGAACGCCGCATTCCCATTCACCCTATCACCACCGCCGAGTACCCCACGCCCGCCGCGCGGCCCGCGTACAGTGTGCTCGATAAACACAAAACCTACGCCGCGCTGGGCTTTCACGGCGAAGACTGGCAAAGCGCGCTCGATGCGGTGCTGGCGCTCAAGCGGCTAAGACCAAGTAGCTAAGACAAAGGAATACTCTGTGAATCGTTTACTCGTTACTGGCGGCGCTGGTTTCATCGGCGCCAATTTCGTTCACTACTGGTTGACACAAAACCCGGCGGCGCAAGTCGTGGTGCTGGATGCGCTCACTTACGCAGGCAACCGCGACAATCTGAAAACGCTCGAAGGCCAGGCGAATTTTTATTTCGTGCAAGGCGACATCCGCGATCACGCCTTGGTGGAACACCTGCTCGCTCACCACCAGATCGACACGCTGGTGCATTTCGCTGCCGAAAGTCACGTGGATCGCTCCATCAGCGGCCCCGATGCCTTTATCGACACCAACATCATCGGCACGCACACGCTGTTGAAAGCCGCGCGCAAGATATGGACAGCGCAAGGCGGTTTTGCGGGCAAGCGCTTTCATCATGTTTCCACCGACGAGGTATACGGCACGCTGGAGCCGGCAGACGCCGCCTTCACCGAGCGCACGCCTTACGCGCCGAATTCGCCGTATTCCGCCAGCAAAGCGGCCTCTGATCATCTGGTGCGCGCCTATCACCATACTTACGGTGTGCCGGTGACTACCAGCAATTGCTCCAACAACTACGGCCCCTATCAGTTCCCGGAAAAGCTGCTGCCGCTGTGCCTGCTCAACATTTTGCACGGCAAGCCATTGCCGATTTACGGCGATGGCCAACAGATCCGCGACTGGCTGCACGTGGACGACCACAATCGCGGCATTGCGCTGGTGTTGCAGCGCGGCATCGTGGGTGACACCTACAACATCGGCGGCAACAACGAATGGGCCAACCTCGATACAGTCAAGCTATTGTGCGGCATTGTTGACCAATTGTTCATGATGGACGCCACGCTATCGCAACGCTATCCGCACAGCCCCGCCGCCAAGGGCAACCCGAGCGCCAGCCTCATCACCTTCGTCACCGATCGCCCAGGCCACGACACCCGCTATGCCATTGATGCCGGCAAAATCACCCGCGAGTTGGGCTATCAGCCGCAACACACCTTTGCCGATGGCCTGCGGCAAACCGTGCAATGGTATTTGCGCAATGAAACCTGGTGGCGAACCTTGCAGGCGCGGCAGGCCGACAAATAGAGAGCGTTAATGCTTTGTGGCCACGCCGCGCGTTACTTGATGCCAGTGAATTGCAAATCCGCCGTGCATCTATCCCCAGTCAGCGCCACGGTGGCCACCAAGACGTTGGGGGCGGGTGATCTCAGCATACGCATAGACCAGGTTCCTTTGTTGAAAGTTGAGCACTGAAACTCCCCTCCGGCGGCGGAGCCGCTCAGTTCGCAGGTGAGAAAAGGGGATGCGTCAAATCGAATACGCAAATCTGCGTCAGTGCCCGAAACAGTGAAATTAGTGCTGCTTGTATCGAATACGAGCCTAGAGCAACCAGATAAGGGAAAAACTTCACGCTTCAGCGTGCCTGAAGCGTATTCCACCATCACTCCTCCAAAGGTGCCCCTGGTTGCATCGTTGACCATCACAGGAGAGGCAGGACGTGCATCCAGCACATTGAACGTGGAAAAGTAAGACCCTGGAACCGCCTGAAGCTCCGCACTGTAATACGCTGTTTGGCCGCCTTCCTGATATTCGAGTAGCGGCACTGTAAAAACTTCTGTGTCGCTGCTCAGGATAGGAAGTTCTTGTGCTTTTGCTACAACGCTCAGTAAGGCGGTAGCGCTGACGAGTAGCATAATTTTCGTGTTTATCATTTCGCTTGCTCCATATTTTCGTTGCGGTTATTGCGGCGGATGCCAGTAGCATTTTATTACCAAGTACACCTTATAGGTAATAGATAACAATAACCCGTTGAGAAATATAAGCAAAAACATTGATTGAATAATTATAGACGAGTGATATACGAAATCTTTTACAGCCTGGGTGATGAGAAGGAGCTTGGCTGTGAATTTCATCTACCAATCTGGCTAATTAAAATTTAGAGCATTTTCAGTTCAATCGTTGACATTTTTCTCCCCTCGCTCTCAAAAGGGGGCGAGGGGCGACCTCGCAAACTGAGAGTGTCAGCATCACCCAGTAGAGGGAGCCAACCGGTTGCGGCTAATGCCTTGCCAGCCAGATCGGCTTTCACTACGCTAGGCGGCATTCCATCCAAGTTCGATTTCTACAGGGAGTCTGCGTATGTTTGTTCGATCCAAATTGTGGTGCTTGGCCGTGTGCGTGTTTGCGCTCGGCATGGCAGTGGGCGCGAAAGCGGAAGACTACACCATCGATATCAGGAACCGGACGAGCCACACGATCAATTCCATTTATATCAGCCCAGCCGAATCCGATGACTGGGAAGAGGATGTGCTCGGCAAAGACCGTCTGCGTAGCGGGGAGACCCAATCCGTGGACATCACGGACTACGACAGCCCGGTGTTCGATATTCAATTGGTCGATGATGAAAAAGGCACCTACACGTTCTGGGAAGTCGATGTATCGAAGCAGAGAGTCATCATAGTCACTGTCGCCGACCTCGATGAAGATGACGATAACGACGACTGACTGAACAGCGTGGCCTTTCCCCACGCGCTCAACGTTGTTGCCCACGGTTCCGATCACGGCGATTTCCCCCTATAATGCGCCCCCGCCGTATCACCCTGCGTAGCATTTTCGAGGTAAAAGCCGTGTTTCGACCCCATACACTGTCCGTGTTTCTGGCCGCGTTGCTTGCGCTCTGCGCTGCTACCGGTGCTTTCGCGGCCCTGGAAGACCAAATCCGCGCCCGTTTGCAGGCGCCAGCGGCAGTGTGTGAAGTGGGCCAGAAATGCGCTGAAGGTCTAACGCTGCCCGGCGTTGCTGGCGGCCCGGCCACTGGCGAGGAAGCGTACACGACGTTCTGTGCCGCCTGTCACGCCACCGGCCTCAATAACGCCCCGGCTTTCGGCAACGCCGAGGCCTGGGCGCCACGCATCGCCAAAGGTATGGATGTTCTGCACGAAAGCGCGCTCAACGGCTTCAACAACGGCGCCATGCCGCCCAAGGGCACCTGCATGGCTTGCTCCAGCGACATCCTCAATGCCGCCGTGGACTACATGGTGCAGGCCGCGAAGTAGAAGAAGTAAAAGAAGAAAAGGTAAAAGAAGTAGTAAGCGCGGATAAGCACTACTCTTCAAGTTTTCAAGAGCGGATCAGTCAAACAAACTCTTCAAGCGGCTGAGCGTCTCGCGGCCGCGTTCTTGCGCTTTTTCCGGTGTCTGATCCACCGCACGGCCATCCCAGGCCAAGAGCGCCGGCGGTAATTCATCCAAAAAACGGCTGGGCGTGGTTTGTGTCATCTCGCCGTATTGCTTGCGCTTGTGCGCCAGGGTAAAGAGTAACTGCCGCTGTGCGCGGGTGATGCCCACATACGCGAGGCGGCGCTCCTCGGCAATGTCGCCCAGTTCCAGGCTGTTGCGGTGCGGCAGAATGTCTTCCTCCATGCCCATGATGAACACCACGGGAAATTCCAAGCCCTTGGCCGCATGTAAGGTCATCAATTGCACCTTGTTGGTTTCCTCGGCCTCCGCTTGCTGTTCCAGCAGATCGCGCAGAATCAGCTTGTTGATGGCGGTTTCCAGCGTAGCGTCTTCATCGTGTTCACGCGCGCGGGTGAGGCTCGATTCCAGTGAACTCAACAGCGCCTGCACGTTGCCAGCGGCCCGCTCCGCCGCTTTGGGCGTGGCGGCGTTTTGCTGCAACCAGGCGTCATAGTGGATGTCGTCGATCAATTCGCGGATCAGTGGCACGCCACCGCCCTTGTCCATGTGCTCGCGCTTTTGTTCCAGCCAGAGGGCGAACTCGCGCAACTTATCGCGTTGGCCTTCGTTGAGATATTCGCCCACCCCCAGATGCGTGCAGGCCGCCAGCATACTCACGCCGGCCTTGGCGGCGTAATGGCCCAATCCTTCCAAAATAGAGGGCCCGATCTTGCGCCGCGGGGTGTTGATGCAGCGCAGAAAACTGTTGTCGTCGTCCGGGTTGATCAAGAGCTTGAGGTAGGCCATCAAATCCTTGATTTCCGTGCGCGCGAAAAACGAGGTGCCGCCGGTGATCTGATACGGAATCTGATGCGCCTGCAATTGGATTTCCAGCAAGCGTGCCTGGTGATTGCCGCGGTACAGCACGGCGAAATCGCGGAACTGCAAGCGCCGCTGCGCGGTGAGCAGCAAAATTTCAGTGGCGATGCGTTCCACTTCCGCCTCTTCATTGGCGCACACCAGCACGCGGATTGGATCGCCCTGGCCGTATTCGCTCCACAAGGTTTTCTCGAACACATGCGCGTTGTTGGCGATCAGCGCGTTGGCCGCGGTGAGAATGGTATTGGTGGAACGATAGTTCTGCTCCAGTTTGATGACATGCAGGTTGGGAAAATCCTGCTGCAAAAGCTGCATGTTTTCGGGCTGTGCGCCGCGCCAGGAGTAAATGCTCTGGTCATCGTCGCCGACCACAGTGAGTGCACCGCGCTCGCCCACCAAGAGCTTCACGAATTCATACTGCATGTGGTTGGTGTCTTGATATTCGTCCACCAGCAGGTAGCGGATGTGGCGGCGCCATTTTTCCAGTATTTCAGGCGCTGTGCGGAACAACTGTGCGGGCAGCAGAATCAAGTCGTCGAAATCCACCGCGTTGAACGCCTTGAGGCTGCGCTGATAGCCTTCATAAAGCCGCGCCGCCAGTTCCTGCTCGGCATCCTGCGCCTCGCGCAGCGCGGCCTCGGGCATCAGAAAACGGTTCTTCCACTGCGAGATGAGGCTCGCCAGCTTGCGCAATTGTTCGTCGTTGACATCCACATCCTTGAGCAGCAATTCCTTGAGCAGCGACAGGCAGTCGGTTTCGTCAAAGATGCTGAAGCTGCTCTTGAGCCCCAACTGCGCGCACTCGCGGCGGATCATGGTGAGGCCCAGGTGGTGGAAGGTGGAAATCGTCAACCCGCGTGTGCTCACGTCCTTGAGCAAGCTCTGCACGCGCTCGCGCATCTCGCGTGCGGCTTTGTTGGTAAAGGTCAGCGCCGCGATGTTGTGCGGTTGATAACCGCACTCGGTAATCAGCCAGGCGATCTTGCGTGTGATGACACTGGTCTTGCCGCTGCCAGCGCCAGCCAGCACGAGCAGCGGGCCGTCGATATAACGCACGGCATGAAGTTGGCGGGAATTGAGCGATGTCATGGGCTACCTGCGGGAGGGTGCGCATAATACCTGAGCTGTGCGGCGGGTACAGGGGTAGCTCTGTGGTTGTTGCTAGCCATTGTGGAGGAAACCGGCGCACTTTATCGCCTTACGCTATTCATTTTTCTGACGGTAATCGTTATGCTGCCCAGCCCCCTAGCCGTTCTTCCTAGTACATTGACTAATACTCTAGGCGGATGTCATAAAACCGGCTGATCTAGGATCATTCGCCAGCTTTGCCTAAAGGTACCGTTAAGGTATCGTCGTTAAGGTACCGTTGTTGCCAAACGGTCAGCGCTCACCCACTGGGGCGTTTTATTTCTTCGGGGTTTGGGCTTTACAATTTTCGTACCTGTTTTTACGCACCTATTTTAGAGGAACTAAAAATGCCAATCACAGTCAGTCAACGCAACGATCTCGTTGGGCTTGCCGTTACCATGTTCAAGGCGGCGCCCGGCATAGATGCTCTTAACGACGTGGTAAGCGCCTATGAAGGTGGCGCGTCCCTGGCGAACCTTGCCACTTACTTGACGACCTTGCCGGAGTTCCGGCAGGTGTATCCCACGTCCTTGACTGCACAGGAATTCGCTAACCGCCTCGCCGATTACCTGCTGCCTGCCAGTGTTGCCGTTCCCGCCGCTGACAGAGCCTGGGCCGTCAACTGGGCGGTTGACCTGCTCAACGCTGGCCAAAGCCGGGCGTCTGTCCTGTTGCTGGCTCAGCAGGAACTCAGGGCCGCCACCAATCCCAGCTTCACCGCCGCGAAGAATCTGATGACGAACCGCATCGCCGTGGCAACGTACTACTCCGTAGACAAGGAGCAGCCCACCACCAGCCTGGATGCGCTCCAGAGTGTGCTGAACAACGTAACCGCGGATGCGGCGTCCGTTCAGGCCGCCAAGAACCAGATCGACCAGAACCTGTTTGGTGTCACGTATAACCTGACCACGGGTGCCGATACGCTTACCGGCACCTCTGGCAATGATGTTTTCATTGCCGCTGACACCGGCAACACCTTCAGCACATTCGATAAGCTGGATGGCGGCAAAGGTAACGATACCTTCAATATTTACTCGAATGGTACGAACAATGTTGGCTTTCCTGCCAATGCCACCGTCACCAACATCGAAACCATCAACATTTACAACTCTGGCAGTGGCACGGGCTTCGGCGCCGTGGATGCCTCCAAGTTCGTGGGTGCCACCAGCATCAACCAGTTCAGCATTGGCAACGCGATAACCAACCTGGGCGTTGGCACCACCGCAGGTTTCGATGGCACTGCCGCCAGCAAGACGCTGTCTGTTACCGCCGCCGCTGCCGCGGCTTCCGCCACGGTGGCGCTGACCAACGTGGGCAGTTCCACCACGCTGAATGTCGCTGGCGCCGCGCTCAACAACGTCACCATCAGCGGCAACGCAGGCAGTTCGTTCAAAGCGGGGATCACGGTAGGCAAGGACGTGCAATCGCTGGCCTTGAACACGGCGATCACCACCGCCTTGACCATAGCGGAAACCAGCACCAGCACCAAGCATCTCACCACCCTCGATGCGTCCGCCAGCAAAGGCGCCATCACGCTGGCCGACACCACCACGCTGACCAGCATCACCACCGGTTCCGGCAGCGACAACATCACGCTGAAAACCGCCTTCTCCAGCAGTGTGAAGAGCGCTACCGTGAACGCAGGCGGGGGCAACAACGTCATCAGCATTGCCACCACCGGCACTGGCGGCAAAGTCACCATTGATACTGGCACGGGCAGTGACACTGTCACCATCGCCAAAGACAACACGGCGGCGCTGAACATCCACACAGGCGCTGGCAACGACACGGTCAAGATGACGAGCCTCGCCGACATCGCCGCTACCGATGTCATCGATGGCGGCACCGGCACCGACACCGTTCAGATAAGCAGCACCAGCGCCAGCACCCTGGTGGCGGGCGACTACATCAAGCTGAATGAAGTGCTGCTCAATTTCGAGGCGATCAAGTTCTCGGGCAGCACCACCTTCGACGCCAGCCGCATGGCGAGTTACAAGACCATCACGGTCGCTGGCGGCACCGCCACCAAAGTGGCCGCTGATCAGAAGCTGTTCACCTCTGCCAATCTGAGCGCCGAAGCCACCAATACGACGACTGGCACGCTGGACATCACCGCCACCGCCACCTCGAAAGTGACTGCCAAGGCGGCTACCGTCAATCTGACGGCGGCGGCGGCGTCCAATAGCAACCAGGCCGCCAACTTGGTGGCAACGGTGACGCTCGAAGGCGATGCCAAGACTGCCAACGTCAATCTGACGGCGGCCACTGACGGCAGCGCGCAGGACTACGCCAAGGTGGTGCTGACCACCAGCGCCAGCAATATGACCAACCTGACCACGGCGACGTTCACGGGCACTGGCCAGGTTGAGGTGGTCAACAGCAATGCCACGGCACTCGCCACCATTGATGCCACCGGCCTCACGGGCACCAACGCCGGTATTACCGTGCACGACTCCAACGTCGGCGTGGCGACAGCCATCAAACTCAGTGGTGGCAAGGATTCCGTGACGATTGATGCGGGCATCTCCACCTACAAGAGCTTTGACACCATCTACAACCTTACGCTGAACTCGAATGCCGCGTTGTCGGATCAAATCAGTGTTGGGGCGAAAGGCTTTACCAAGATCACCGTCACCGGCAATACCTTGAATCAGGCCCTGATCCAGGCAGCAAACGACAGCCACGATAATGTGGTGTTTGCTTACGGCGGCGACACCTACATCTATGCTGATCTCGGCACTGCTGGCAGGGGCGCTGGCAACCATGTGGTCGATGATACCGACCTGCTGGTGAAACTGGTCGGCGCGGTGAACCTCGATCTTCTGGTTACCGCCCTGGGCTAATAAACGCCAGCGCACTCTCGCAATAGCAACCACAGCAGTAAAACAGCAACCCCCGGCCCTCAAAGCCGGGGGTTGTTGTTTTGGGTGTAACACTTACCTTGCCTTGGTCCTTCCCTACAGGGGCGCCTCTGTTTTGCCAGCCCCCCCCCAATTCTCAAATTTTTACCGTACGGGATATAAAAGTGCCACTCAGGGTTGACTGTTCTGGCTTTTATCCTGCTCGGGAAAAATTTTATTGAGCGTTAGAGCCCTCTGCGTTATTTTTCCCGCACAGTAATTTTTAGGGGGGCTTATGGTTAAAGTACAGGCGCAGTATGGCGTGATTCGCTCCACCGCAGAGCTTGGCAAGATCGCACGTGTGCATCGCAAACAGCGGAAACTGACGCTGGAAAGCATTTCAGGGTTGAGCAACTTGAGTCCCCGCTTTTTGTCGGAGTTTGAGCGAGGTAAAGAAACTGCCGAGATAGGCAAGGTACTGAAAGCCTTACACACCCTGGGGTTGGAGGTGCTTATTCAACCTCGTCAAGGTGTGGCGCTGCCAGCGTCCGCACAGGGATGCGGTCATGATTGACCCCGACGGCCTCAATGTTTGGAGTGATCGCCATCTGGTAGGGTATTTATGGCGTAATGCCCAAGGATTGATAGGCTTTCGCTACGACGCGCTATGGCTGAGCCAGCATGGCTTTGCCATCTCTCATACCTTGCCGTTGCAGCGCGAAGATTTTGCGCCCGATGCGGGCCTTGCGCATCGCTTTTTTTCCAATTTGTTGCCGGAGGCCAGTGTCCGGCAGCACGTGGTGCGCGATCTGAAAATTGCCGATACCGATTTCGATCTGTTGCGAGCCATTGGGGGTGAGTGTGCTGGCGCCTTGTCGATATTGCAGGCGGAGTACGAGCCGCTTGTGCAATACGAGTATCAGGAACTTACGCAGGTCGAATTGGCGCTGCTGGTGGCGCGCCAAGGGCAGGTTTACAGAGGGGCTGCTGACGAGCGCCCTCGGCTTTCGTTGGCTGGGGCGCAGAATAAATGCCCCGTGCTGGTTCAGGATGGCACGTATTGGCTATCCAAACGGGAAGCGCCTTCCAGCCATATCCTCAAATTTGAATTGGACGGATATCGCAATGTGCCTGCTTACGAAACCTTCACCACATTACTCGCGGGCGCCATCGGTTTACCTGTAATCGACATCCAGCTGCTTTCCATTGAAGGGCAGCATTTTGCTTTGATCGAGCGCTATGATCGCTACAGAACTGTCCAGGGCCAAATCGCACGTTTGCATCAGGAAGATTTTTGCCAAGCTTTGGGATTCGGACATGAGCGGAAGTATCAAGTGGATGGTGGCCCATCCTTCGAGGATTGTTATCGTTTGGTCCAGGATGTATCCAGTGACCCTGCCAATGATTTGCAGCACCTATTGCGCTGGCAAATTTTCAACGTGCTGGCGGGTAATTCAGACGGCCACGCCAAGAATCTTTCGCTGCTTTATCAAGCCAATGGAGAAATTCGCTTGGCACCTTTTTATGATTTGATCTGTACGCGGGCGATAGCGCGCATTGATTCGCGTCTGGCGTTTGCCGTAGGCGATGAGCGCAATCCCGAGCGCATCATGCGGGAACATTGGATGACGCTGGCACGGCGCTGTGGTGTGCAGACTCGCTTTCTGGAACGGCAACTGCAGCTCACGGCAAAACGTTTGCTGCAATGGGTACAGCCGGTGCGGGAACTGTTCGAGCAGCGCTATGGTGCTTGCCCGGCACTGCAACGCGTGGAGCAGATCGTGTTGCAACAATGTCGGCGCGTCTTGATGCAAGCGGGCGGCCAGTAAAACGACATGCTGCGTTGGCGTGTGCAGCGGTGCTACAAAAAAAATTCGCTAAAACCGCCATTCTCGACTACACCTAAGCCATCACTGCGCAAGGAAACATGATGGCTCTGGCTCGCGTTTATTCCCGTGCTCTATTCGGTATGCAGGCGCCTCTGGTGACGGTGGAAGTGCACCTGTCCAGCGGCCTTCCTGGCTTTATGCTGGTGGGGTTGCCGGAAACCGCGGTAAAGGAAAGCCGCGAGCGTGTGCGCAGCGCCATTCTCAACGCCAATTTGGAATTTCCGCAGCGGCGTATCACCATCAATCTGGCGCCAGCGGAGTTGCCCAAAACCGGCGGGCGTTTCGATCTGGCAATGGCCATCGGCATT
>JAIRJU010000245.1 GCA_031260485.1 Pseudomonadales bacterium
CGATACGGCCTGGGCGGAAAAAGCCTCGCCAGCGGTGTACGATGCCACCGAAATGGCCCTGCGGGCCATGGTGGAGATGCAAGAGATCCACCAGCAGCCCTGGTGGGCGCTACCCATCCTGAGTGACGGCGAACCCAAGGCTGTGCTGGTGGTGCGCGGGCGGGACGGGCGCAATACTGTTCTTTCGCCGGAGGTACTGGCCGTTTTACGCGCCAGTGCAGGATTGGGTGAGCCGTTGCTGCGGCAGTGGCGTGAGGCCGAACGCAATCTCTTCAGGCATGCGGTCGAAGCACTGCGCGGGTGCTGGCGCAAACTCCGTGGCCCAGGGCACTTGACCTGGAAAGTGGGTGCAGGGGCGCTGGCGTTGACCCTGTGTGTGCTGCTCCTGTGGCCGGTGACAGATCGTGTGACCGCCCATACCGTGATCGAGGGCCGCGTGCGGCATGTACTGACCGCGCCCTTCGAGGGTTTTGTTGCCGAAGTTCTGGTGCGCCCAGGAGAATCCGTCACCGAAGGGCAGTTGTTGGCCCGTTTGGACGATCGTGAACTCAAGCTTGAACAGCGCAGATTTAGCAGTGAACGCGATCAGGCGGTCGGCAAGGTTCGCCAAGCCATGGCTGAGCACGATGCATCAGCGCTCATCCTGGCACAGACCGATGTGCAACAAGCAGAGGCGCAGCTGGCCATGGTGGAGGCAAAGCTTGCGCGGGCGGGTCTGGTTGCCCCCATGGATGGATTGGTGGTCACGGGCGATTGGGTACAGCAGATCGGTAGCCCAGTCGAGGTAGGTAGGGAGATGTTTGAGATCGCTGCCACGGGCGGCTATCGGGTGGTTCTGCATGTGGCGGATCGCGATATTTCGCGGATCCACTTAGGCCAGCACGGCATGCTGCGCCTGACTGGACAGCCGCAGACAACCTACGCTTTCGACGTGTCTCGCGTCACGGCAACCGCCAAGGTAGAGGAGGGCATCAACGGCTTCCGTGTCGAGGCCGAGTGGCGCGGTGATGTGCCCCCGCTCAGCCCCGGTATGCAGGGCGTGGGCAAGATCGAGGTGGGGCGTAGCAATTTGCTGACAGTGTGGACGCGCTCGTCCATCGATTGGCTGCGGCTCAAACTGTGGAGTTGGTGGTGGTAGCCCGCACTAGAGACTGAGCAAGGGAATCCGCACACCATGCACACACTGCTTTCTGAACACTGGCACGCGGTGCGCGCTCTTCGCCCGCGTTTGCGCGAGGGCATCCAACCCCTGCATCGGATGTTGCGCGGCAAGCCCTGGATTCTGCTGCAAGACCCGGTGACGCAGCGCTTCCATCGCTTGACGCCACAAGTGTGGCAAGTGTTGCAGTTGCTCGATGGTCGACGCACCCTGGACGAGGTTTGGGATGCTGCTTGCGAGTTAGCCACTCAGCCGCCTGCCGGTGCGCAGTTCCAAGAGACGGCGCAAGCGATTTCACAGCACGAACTGGTACAGCTCATGTCTGCGCTGTATGCGAACGATCTGTTGCAGACTCAGGTTTCACCTGACGCAGACGAAGTGTTTCAGCGGCATCGTCGGCAGCAGCGTGCCAAATTCAAGCAGAGTTGGCTCAATCCCATGAGCATCAAAATACCGCTCTTGCACCCCGATACCTGGTTTGAGCGACATGCCGCTTTGGCGCGCAAGCTCTTTACTTGGCCTGTACTGATGCTGTGGCTCCTGCTTGTAGCGCCGGCCGCGATGCTGGCCTGGCAGCACTGGGCAGAGCTGACGAACAACCTGTCAGACCGCGTGCTGGCTGGCAGTAATGTGGTGCTGTTGTGGTTCACCTACCCGGTGGTCAAAGCTGTGCACGAATGGGCTCACGGGATGGCTGTAAAAGCCTGGCGAGGCCAGGTACGCGAGATTGGCCTGATGCTCATCCTCTTTACACCTGTGCCCTATGTGGATGCCACTTCATCGTACCGATTTCCGTCGAAGTGGTCGCGGGCCATCGTTGCGGCCGCAGGTATTCTGGCGGAATTGGCGCTGGGCGCGCTGGCAATCTACGTGTGGAGCATGGCCGAATCGGGGCTGGTGCGGGCGCTGGCCTTTAACGTGATCTTGATCGCCTGCGTGTCGACCGTACTGATGAACGGCAACCCGCTGATGCGCTATGACGGTTACTTTATCGCCAGCGACTTGCTGGAGATGCCCAACCTCGCGCAACGCGCCACGCAATACTGGGCCTACCTCTTCGACCGCTACGCCTTTGGTGCGCGTGATGCGCAACCGCCCGTGGAAGCCCGGGGCGAGCGAACCGTCTTGTTCGTGTACGGCGCCATTGCGCCAGTGTACCGGCTGTTGATCTGCATCGGCATCATCTGGTTTGTGGCCTCCGAGTACCTGCTCATCGGTACGCTGATGGCGTTGGTTGCTGCCTGGTTCGCCCTGGTCATGCCGGTGTGGAAGGGATGGAAGCACCTGCGCGAGGGGCCCGGCCTGGTACGGCGCCGCGACGTGGCTATGCGTCGCACGCTCCTGGCACTTCTCGTGACCGTTGCATTCGTCTGCCTGGTGCCGCTGCCTTTTCATGCGGTGGAACAGGGCGTGGTTTGGCTGCCGGACGAGGCGATCGTGCGCACGGAGGTGGCGGGGCACGTTGTTCAGGTGCAGAGCGAGGCCGATCAGCCGGTCGTGCGTGGTGCGCCCCTGCTGCAGTTGGAGAGCTTGTCGCTGGCTACGGAGGCGGCGACGGCCAGAGCTGCCGTGGCGCAAACAGAAGCCCATCTACGTAAGGCCGAGGTGGACGATGTGGTGCGTGCGGCTTCGTTACGCCACGAACTGGCGGCGCGCCGGGCACGTCTGTCTGAGGCCTTGCGTCGCACCAGTGCGCTGGACGTGAAGGCAGGCGTTGCCGGCCGCTGGGTGCCTGTCGCGCCCACCGAACTGGTCGGCCGGTATGTCAAGCGTGGAGAAGTGCTGGGCTTTACGGTCGACGGGCCGTCGGATCTGGTCCGAGTCGCAGTGAGCCAGGAACACCGGAACCTGATTAGTTCGCGTTTGCAGGCTGTTTCAGTGCGGCTGGCCCATTCTCCGGAAAAGGTTCTTGATGCCCAGGTGCATCGCCACGTGCCTGGTGGCGAATTCGATCTTGTTTCACCTGCACTTGGGACTAGCGGTGGCGGGGACATTGCGGTAGACCCGTCGCAACGGGGTGGCACGCGCAGCTTGGCACGGTCGTTCGACATAGAGGTGCGGCTGGAACGACCGTCGCCCAGCACAGTGTTCGGCGATCGCGCCTATGTCCGTTTCGATCTTGGCGCCACACCGCTAGCCTGGCAGTGGTTCTTGAAGCTGCGGCAGGTCTTTCTTGCGCGGCTCAGCGTCTGATGGATGCCGCGCTCAATCTCGACCCGACGCTGGCGCGCACCCTTGCGGGCAGCGCCTTTTGTCGTGCCGACACCCTGCGCGATGAACGCGGTACGGAGCGTGGCCACCGCGTCGAGCAGTTCCTGCGTAGCCTTCTAGGCTGGCTTCCGCCTGGTCAAGAGCGAAGGGAGGATATTTCCGCCTTTAACGACGCGATTACAAAACAGGCCGATGCGTTGCGTAATTCTCCGGATGCGGCGATTGCCACGCGTTTTCATGAGGAGCTTGCAGCTCTGAAAAAGTCTGGTGTCGGCTTACGGGATTCCCAGCGTGTGGCAGCCGTTTTCGCCTGTATCGGCGAGGCCAGCCGCCGCACCCTGGGCATGTGGCCGCACCCGGTACAATTCACCGGTGCGCGTGTGCTGTTGAGTGGCCGCTTGGCAGAGATGCAGACGGGTGAGGGCAAGACCCTGGTGGCCGGCCTAGCTGCCACGGCGATGGCCGGCTCGGGCGCTGTCGTTCACGTCATCAGCACCAACGATTACCTGGCTCGGCGCGACTGCGAAGAGATGCAGCCGTTGTTTGCTTACTTTGGTCTCTCCAGTGCCTTTATCGAAGGCGAGATGGAACCAGATGAACGGCGCAGCAGCTATCGTCATGCCATTTGCTACGTCAGCGGCAAGGAACTGGTCTTCGACTACCTGAAGGATCAACTCGCGGGCCACGGTATGCAGCCAACGCGCGTGACTCAGGTGCGTCAGCTCTGGGCCTCGGGTGCTATTGGCGCAGGCCCTTCGGAACCACTGATCCCTGCCTTGCATTTCGCCATCGTCGATGAAGCGGATAGCGTACTCATCGACGAGGCGCGCACGCCCATGATCATCTCTCGTGAAGGCCCAGGAGTGTACGAGCTTGAACTGCTGAAATGGGCCATCGCAGCCGCTGGCGTTCTTGAGCAGGGGCGGCATTTTCAAATCAGGGGCGAGCGCGATATTGAGCTGCTGCCCGGTGCCCTGGAAGCCTGCCCGCCGTTGCCTGCCGAGGTGCGAGCTGTCTGGCGCTCGCCACCCTGGCGCAGCTTGGTACTGCGTCAGGCGTTGTCGGCGCGGTATCTGTTCATCAAGGATCAGCACTACATATTGGCCGAAGGCAAGGTACAGATCGTGGATGAATCCACTGGCCGTGTCATGGCCGACCGTTCTTGGGAACAGGGACTGCACCAGCTCATTGAAATGAAGGAAGGTCTGGAGATCACACAGGGGCGCGAAACGATGGCGCGCATGACCTTTCAGCGTTTTTTTCGCCGCTACTTCCTGCTGGCGGGGCTTACGGGAACGGCTGCGGAGGCTTCACGCGAGCTGTGGTCGGTATACCGGCTGCAAATACGGCGCGTGCCAACCAACCGCGTCATCCAGCGCAGGCGGATGCCAGATCGTTGCGCTGCAACGACCGAGGAGAAGTGGCAAGCAGTGGCGCAGGACGCGTGTGATGCGGCGACGCGCGGCCAGCCCGTACTCATCGGAACACGCAGCGTCGAGGCTTCTGAACAGATCGCAGCCGAACTGGCGCGGCGTAGTATCGCGCACGTGGTACTCAATGCACGCCAGGATAGCGACGAGGCAGGGATCGTGAGCGAGGCTGGGCGTGCAGGATGTATCACCGTAGCCACCAACATGGCGGGGCGTGGCACCGATATCAAGCTGTCCACCGAGGCGCGTGCCGCCGGTGGTTTGCATGTCATACTGACCGAATTCCATGAATCGCCGCGAGTGGATCGGCAACTGTTCGGCCGCAGCGGCCGTCAGGGCGATGTGGGTTCGGTCTGCGCGATGGTTTGTGCCCAGGACACACTTTTCAGGCTTTTGCCTGGCTGGTGGCGCTGGGCCATGGCGGGGAAGCCTCATGTGTTGCGTTATGCCGTGCGCTGGGCACAGTGGCGCGCCGAGCGCCGCGCCTACCAAGGCAGGATGCAGACTCTGCGCCAGGATCGTGAATTGAGTCGGCTGATTGGATTTGCCGGTAACTTAAAATGAAATCTGTCATGAAACCCTTGTTAGGCTCGCTGAGCTTTCTCATTTTGATGGGTGCGATGTCGCCGGTGCTTGCTGCGGGCGAGTTCGACTGCATGATCGAACCAGCCCAAATGGTCGAAGTGCGCAGCCCCGTTTCGGGTATCTTGCAGCAGGTGCATGTGCGTCGCGGGCAACTGGTGAGCGCTGGCGATGTGCTGGCCACTATCGAATCCAGCGTAGAACGTAGTGCGGCCGAGGCTGCGCGCTTTCGGGCGCAGGCTCAGGGGGCTTTGTTGTCGGCGCAGAATAAGGTAGCGGCAGCACGCGAAAAGGCTCGTCGCATGGACGAGTTGCTGGAGGAGGAATTCGTTTCGGCTCAAGCGCGTGATGATGCGCGCGCCGAGTTGCGCCTGGCCGAGTCCGAGCTTGTGGCTGCGCAGGAGAATAGCCAGATCGCCAAAATGGAACACCGCCAGTCCGTTGATCAACTTAACCGCCGCGTTCTGCGTAGCCCCTTCGATGGCGCCGTAGTCGATCAGTACCTGCACCCGGGTTCGATGGTGGATGGGGGAGAGGGCAGGAAGCCTATCCTGAAGATTGCACAGACCAACCCGCTGGTAGTCCTGGCGATCCTGCCCTTCACACTGTTCCCTGAACTTCACATCGGAGATGCAGTTGTCGTGGTGCCGGAAAAACCCTTCACCCGTGAGACCGCCGCACGCATTACAACCATCGATCGGGTCATCGACGCGGCAGCCGGAACCTTCGGCATTCAGGTCGAACTGGACAATGCCAAACAGGATCTGCCAGCGGGTATTCGTTGCAAGCTGCGGCTGGGGCAGTGAGTTTTGGTGCTTGTAGGTGCGCGTCCAAAAGTACTCAGCGGGGGGTGCGGACGAAATCTTGGTCTCGTTTATGCTGCAAGTCCGGCTGGTCAAATCTTTACGAGCATCAACACCTGTCAGTTCCTTGCGAGCACTAACAGGCCACCTCCAACCTCGACCAGCACACCACCGAACATTTCGCCAAAACCATCAACCAGTTGAAAGGCCAGGTGACGATGCTCTTCATCACCCACCAGATCCCCCGGGGCCTGCACGTCGATGAAGTCGTCGAACTCGGCGGCGAGAAAACGACACGGCAGATGGAACTGGTCACGGAGGAAAACTCGTAAGCCTG
>JAIRJU010000255.1 GCA_031260485.1 Pseudomonadales bacterium
CATGCCCTCTCCCCCGGCCCCTCTCCCGCAAGCGGGCGAGGGGAGTAAAGAGCCCCTCGCCCATTTATGGGAGAGGGGTTGGGGAGAGGGAAAGAGTCAACGAGAAATGAATACGATGAACCAGAATTTGAACGCCTTGCTCGATCGCCTGGCACAGGTGTTGTCCAGCCCCATTCTCACTCATGGCGACATCGGCGCGCGTTACCACAGTGATTGGTCGGTGGAAACGCCGTGTGCGCCGCTGGCCTTGCTGCGGCCCGGCACGACGCAGGAGGTGGTGGCGGTATTGCGCCTTTGTCATGAGGCGGGGCAGGCCGTGGTGGTGCAGGGCGGCTTGAGTGGGCTTTGCGGCGGTGCGACGCCGCGCGCGGGTGAATTGGCGCTGTCGCTGGAGCGGCTCAGCGGCATCGAGGAAATCGACAGCGCCGCCATGACCATGACAGTGCAGGCGGGCACGCCGCTAGAGGTGGTGCAAGAGGCGGCGGCGCGGGCAGGTTTCGTGTTTCCGCTCGATCTTGGCGCGCGCGGCACCTGTAGCATTGGCGGCAACATCAGCACCAATGCGGGCGGCAATCAGGTGCTACGCTTCGGCATGATGCGCAACCTGGTGCTGGGTCTTGAGGCTGTGTTGCCCGATGGCAGCGTGATCAGCGCCATGAACAAGATGCTCAAGAACAACGCCGCTTACGATCTCAAGCACCTCTTCATCGGCAGTGAAGGCACGCTTGGCGTTGTCACGCGCGCGGTATTGCGGCTGTTTCCGCGAGCGGCGAGCCGTGTCAGCGCCTTGCTGGCCTTGGAAGATTTTCCCGCGGTGATCGCGGTGTTGCAGCGGCTGTCGCGCGGCGTTGGCGGCGGGCTCTGTGCGTTTGAAGTGATGTGGAACGATTATTACCGTTATATCACGGCCACGATCGGCAAGGCGCGTTCGCCGTTTCAGCAGCACTATCCGCTGTATTTGCTGGCGGAATTGGAAGGCGCGGATGCGGCGCGCGATCGCGCCGCCTACGAAGCCGTACTGGAAGAACTGCTGGACGCGGGTTTGCTGCGCGATGCGGTGCTGGCGTCGTCGGAGCGCGAGCGCGCCGAGTTCTGGCAAATTCGTGATGGCGTGGCGGAATTGGGCAACTATCTCAAGGGCGCGGCGAACTTCGATGTCAGCGTGCCGATTTCAGCGATGGCGGCATTTCTCGATGATGTGGAACGCGGCATCAAAAACGTCTTCCCTGGCGCGACATTCTTGGCCTTTGGCCATGTTGCCGACAGCAATCTGCACTTTATTTGCGCCACTGGCCAGCGCGAGGATGTCAAAACACTCTATGACATCGTGTACGCGGCGGTGGGGCGCTTTGCGGGCTCGGTGTCGGCGGAACATGGCATAGGTGTGCAGAAAGTGCCTTACCTGCACCATTCGCGCTCGCCTGAAGAACTGGCGCTGATGCGCACGCTCAAGACAGCGCTCGATCCCAAGGGCATTCTCAACCCTGGCCGAGTATTACCGTAGGGCGGGCCTTGGCCCGCCTTCTTACTTACGACCTTAACTCGCCTTACGACCTTGACTCGCCTTACGGCCTTGACCCGCCCTACGCGCAGGCGGCGTGCAAGAGGCCCTGCGTGTAGCGGTGAATCCAGCGCTGGATGACCAAACCCGCCAGCAAATTACCGAGCGCGGCGCCGACGAAAAGGCCGGTGATGCCATAGAAATGATTGCCCAGGAGCGCCAGCGGCACGTAGAACACGAAGAAGCGCGTGAGGCTAGTAATCAAGCCATTGCGCGGCGCGTGCAGCGCGTTGAACGAGGAGGCGCTCAGCACCACCATGCCCTGGAACGAATAAGACGCCGGCAAGATGCGCAAAATGGTGACGATGATGTCGCGCACCTCGGGATCGCTCGTGAAGAGCAGTGCAATCCACGGCGCGGTGATCGCCACCACCACATACAGCGCGAACTGCCAGGCCAGGATGAAGCGCAGTGACAGGCGCAGCCCTTCGCACACCCGCTCATGGCGGCCCGCACCGTAGTTTTGGCTAATAAAAGGCGGCACGCTCATCGACATCCCCAGCACCACGATCATGATGAAGGATTCGATGCGGCTCGCCACGCCATAGGCGGCCACCGCGTGCGAGCCGTATACCGCGAGCGCCGCGGTGAGCACGCCGGTGGAAATCGGGGTAATCATGTTGGCTAGCGACGCCGGCAGCGAGAGCCGCAGCAGTTCCCACCAGGTGGCGATGAGTTCGCGTAGCGGCGGCAGATGCAGGCGCAGGTAGTGTTCGCGCGCGAGGGTGTAGCAAATCACCACGATGGTATAGGCCCAGGCGATTACCGTGGCCAGGGCAGCGCCGCCGATGCCCATGGCGGGGATGGGGCCGAAGCCGAAAATCAAGAGCGGATCAAGCACGGCGTTGATGATGGCGCTGATCGTCATCAATTTGCCATGCAGCGTGGCGTTGCCGTTGGCGCGGATCACCGCGGTGCCGCTGAATTGCATCAGTTGCAGCGGCATACCCAGATACCAGATGTCCATGAAATCGCGGATCAAACCCAGACGCTCGGGCTCGGCGCCGAGCAGCGGAAACAGGTAGTTGATGCTCCAGAACGCTGGCGGGATCAACAGCACGCCGATCACCAGGCCCAGCGCCATGCTGGCGAAGGTTAGCCGCTGCGCATCGTCCTGGTTGTTGCAGCCGAGCGCGCGTGCCACCAAGGCGGAGGTGCCGATGCCCAGCCCCACGCCGAAATAGGTGATGAGAATGGTGGCAGGAAAGGTAAAGCCGAGCGCGGCAAGCTCATTGGTGCCGAGCAGGCTGACGAAAAACGTATTCGCCAGGTAGTACAGAATCACCGCCACCGCGCCGATCGTGGTGGGCACGGTGGTGCGGAACAGCGCTTGGGCGACAGGGTCTTGGACGAGATCCGGCTTGGCGGCGGACCGGGCTGCGGTGGTCAAGAAATGAGTACCATGAAAAAGAAGAGCGTGCCGTATTACCCGACTGCCACTGCTTGAACGCCGCCGCCCTGAGCGCGGCGCTTTTTACCACAATTGCAGACTAAACAACACGAGCAGCAGCGCGGATTTTGGCGCAGCGCCATATTTTTTTAGGAACGAGAAGTCGACACTGGCGCGGGCACGCGGCTCAGCCAGCGATGAAGTAACGCAGCAGCATCGCCAGGCACAACACCACGATGAGCACGCGCAGTAGCTGCGGATTGCTACGAAACAGCAGATGAGAGCCCGCCCAGGCGCCCAGCATCTGGCCCGCCATCATCACCAGGCCCACTTGCCAGAGCAGTTTGCCGGTGCTCAGAAACACCAGCAAGGAGGCGGCATTGGTAGCGAAGTTGAGACACTTGGCCATGGCGGTGGCCTCTAACAGCGGTTTGCCCTGCCAGGCGACCAAGGCCACCGCAAAGAACGAACCGGCGCCGGGGCCGATCATGCCGTCGTAGCCGCCAATGCCCGGCAGCACCCAGCGGCGGAAACGCGCCGACGGCAGCTTCACCGGATGCACCTTATCGAGCAATTTGCCGGATAACAGAAAATAACTGGCGATGCCCACCAGCACCACCGGAATCAGGGCGCGCAACACACTGGCGTCGATGAACTGCACCGCGATCGAGCCCAACGCGGAACCGGCGAAAGCCCACAACATCAGCGGTTTCATGTCGCTCCATGCCACGCGCCGGTGGCGCAGCATCATCCAGGTGGCGGTGGCGGTGCCCATCGTGCCCTGCATCTTGTTGGTACCCAGGGCGTAGAGCGGTGGCAGGCCGGCCAGAATCAACGCAGGCAGCACCAGCAGGCCGCCGCCGCCGGCCAAGGTGTCGAGGCAGGCGGCAACGATCGCTACAACGAACAACAGCAGCATGATATCGAGTTCCGGCATGGCGCTCATTGCCCGAGGTTAAGCGGCGGCGTAGCCGTCCACCTTGAGCCGCATAGTGGGGCAATGGTGCTTTCCTGCGAACATATTCCAGATCTCGCTCTCATACCTTACCCCAACGTTTTACGCCTGAACTTGTCTCGACAACCTTCCAAAACTGGCCATCACCTCCTTTTCGTTTAGCGCCGACGGCAAAAAGGGTCGCCGATGCACTGGGCGATGGCCGCGCTTTTCCGATGGGCGCGGATTCCGTTGTTTCGATGTCGATGAAGAGCGGGGAAAGGTCAGTGCTCCACGCGATTCGGATCTCCTCCTTTCTTTTCTCCCCCATTCCCCGAGTAACGCAGGGCGGGCCATCTTCACCGAGGTAAGCTGATTTACCGTGCACAAGGTAACTGATGTGTTTGTTATTCTTTTCCGACAGCGGTTCGAGATGGGAAAAAGTGAATTTGAATTTTTCTCCCTTGCCGTACCCATGGTTGTAAATGGCCAAAGACAAGCTGGTTCCGGGTTGGGTTTTCTTGAGATAGGCGACCGTCAGCGGTTTCAGGTTTTTCGTGAAATCCTCAAATTCCGCATCTGACAAGGCGTCCTGTATCTTGTCCGCGATAGCGTATATGTCGTCGCTGGTTATTTTTAGGGACAAGCTCAATTTGGATTGGTAGTTGCGGGAACAGAGCAAAGTGGCGTCGTATTGTCGGCAAAGTTTTTTTGTGGTTGCGCGGAGCTCTCTTGCCAGCATCGCTTTCGCTTTCGACCCAGGTTCGAGCTTCTTGAAATGGCGCAATGTGGCGTCGCCTTGTGTATGCAGTTTTTTTGCGTTCTTATGAAGGTCTTCTGCCAGGGATAATTCCAGTTCAGACCCTGGTTTGCACTTCTTGAAACGATTCAATATGGCGTCGTATTGCTTGCTGAGTTCCTTTCCGTTGCTGGCTGTGTTCCGCATGACTCTCTTCTTGTTCGATGGCCTGTTGTTCATGATTTCACACTTCAATGGATCGGGGGCGGTATTTTATGTTGCCTGATGCGGCGTATCGAGGCGCGGCGCGATGCTCAGCACCACAGAGGCGCCCTCCTGCATTCGCCAGCGGATGTTGAAGCGGTCGAGGTACATGCCATAGTCACGCGCGCTGCCATCGCGTGCATGTTGCGCTGGGCGTGGATCTTGCGCCAATACGCCGCGGATCAGCGTTTCGAGTTGCGGATGCTCGCCGCGTAAATGCTCGAGCTGCTCGCGTGCCGCCTCGCTGAAATGCACCAGGCCGCCGCCGGGCGCGGTTGGTGCGTAGGTGGCGCGCGCGCCGGGAATGGCATCGGCGTAGGGCACATAGGGTTTGATGTCGAGAATCGGCGTGCCATCGAGCAGATCAAGACCGCGCACCTTCAGGCACAATTGCTTGCCGCGTTGCTCGCTGCCGATGAATTCCACCACCGACAGCCCCAGTGGATTGGGCCGGTAGGGAGAGCGTGTGGCGAACACGCCGACGCGCGTGGTACCGCCGAGGCGCGGCGGTGTCACCGTGGCGGACCACGGCGCATCCGCGGTGGCATGAAACACGAAGATCAGCCACAGATGCGAAAACCCCTCCAGCCCGCGCAGCGCATTGGGATCGGCATAGGCCGGTTCAAACACCAACTCGCCTTCGGCCTGTACCAGATTACTCTGGCGTGGAATGGCGAATTTCTGTTTGTAAGGGCTTTTTGCGTAGGCGATGGGGGTGAGTGGTATGGAGGTGAGTTGCATGAGAGCGGGCATCAATCATAACAATGCTCAGGCGCGGGGAAGCGTTGCTCCTTCACCGCCTTGACATAGGCCGCGATGGCGCCAGGGATGCCCTGGGAGGATTCGAGCAAAAAATTCTTCACGAAACGCGGCGTGATCGGTGAAATGCCGAGCAGGTCGTGTACCACCATGATCTGGGCATCGGTGTCGGGGCCAGCGCCGATGCCGATTACTGGAATGCTCAGTTTTTCAGTGATGGTGCGTGCCAAATGCCGCGGTACGCATTCGAGCAACAGCAGATTGGCGCCGCATGATTCGAGCAGTAGCGCTTCCTCGATCATGGTATTGGCGGCGGCGGGATCGCGGCCTTGCACGCGAAAGCCGCCGATGCGGTTGATGGATTGCGGCGTCAGGCCCATGTGGGCGCACACCGGAATGCCGCGTTCGGTCAAAAGACGCGTGGTGTCGGCGATCCAGGCGCCGCCTTCGAGTTTCACCATGTGCGCGCCAGCGCGCATCAGGCGCGCGGCGTTTTCCAGGGTTTGCGTGGCACAGGCGTAAGACATGAAAGGCAGATCGGCAATGAGCAGCGCGCCTTCGTTGCCGCGCTTGACGCATTGGGTGTGGTAGATGACATCTTCCATCGTTACCGGCAGCGTGGAATCGTGGCCTTGCAGCACCATGCCCAGCGAATCGCCCACCAGCAAGACTTCCACGCCAGCGCGGCTGCTGAAACGGGCGAAGGTCGCGTCGTACGCGGTCAGGCAGACGAACTTTTCATTGCGTTCTTTCATGTCTTGCAAGGTGTGAAGCGTGATGTGGGCCACGGCGAACTCCTATCGAAAGCGGGGAGACATGAAGAAAAAGAGAAACATGAAAAAGAGAAGCATGAAAAAGAGAGACATGAAAAAGAGAAGCATGAAAAAGGCAGACATTATAGCGGCGCAGGCCAAACTGTGGCCTTGCGCTACAACAATTTGCGTTACAACAAGAGGCTGGGCGCAGGATTGAAGTAGCTGCGGGTGCCTTTGCGCAGGCTCAGCACTTGCTTGAGCAGCAGGTCGTAGTGCTCGTCGTTATTGATGAAATCGGCGTCGCCGCTGTTCACCACCAAGAGCGCGCTGGTGTCGTAGTAGTGGAAGAAATCGGTATAGGCGTTGCTGAGGTTGATCAGGTAATCCTCCTTGATCAACTGCTCGGCGGGAATGCCGCGCTGCTGGATGCGCTGCATCAGCACTTCCACCGGCGCTTGCAGATAAATCACCAGATCCGGTGTTGGCGCGTCGATGCTGAGGTGGGCGTACACCTTTTCATACAGCGCGAATTCGTCGGCGTCGAGATTCTGGCGCGCGAACAGGCGGTCTTTGTCCAGCAGAAAATCGGCTACGCGCACCGGCTCGAACAGATCGTTTTGACGCAACTGTTGCAGTTGCTGAGCGCGCTGGAACAAAAAGAACAATTGCGTGGCGAGCGCCAGTTGCTGCGGGGAATGGTAGAAGCGGCCAAGGAAAGGATTGTCTGCGCTGTTTTCCAGCAGAGTGTCGTAGTTGAAGCTGGCGGCGAGGCGCCTGGCCAGCGAAGTCTTGCCGACGCCAATCGGCCCTTCCACCACGATGTAGCGGGGTGGGGTGCTCTGTTGTGCTTGGGTATCGGCCACTGCGGCTTCCTTCTGTTCAGACGTGGCTGCTGGGCGGCGGAGGCGGTTTGCTGCGCCGCCGCCGAGTGCTGGCGTGCGCTGTGCGGCGATCGAGCGCGTCGATAAGCGCCTGCTGCTGCGGCGGATCGGCGCTTTGGAATTCGGTCCACCAGGCGCCGAGCCCGTCCAGCGCTTCGCCCGATTCTTCGCGCAGCCGCAAAAAATCATAGGCGGCGCGGAAGCGCTTGTTGGCGAGCAATTGATGCGCGCGCGAGCCGCGGCGGTTGGGCAGGCGCAATTGCAGTTCCCAGATTTCGCGCATCGGCACGCTGAAGCGTTTGGGGATCGCAATGCGTTCAAGCTGCGCCAGCAAGATGTCGAGCCCGGCGTCCAAAAGCGCGGGCACCGCGGGGGCGCCTGCGTTCACCATGTGGTTCACTTGTAGCTGTACGGCGGGCCACAGAATGACAGCCAAGAGAAAGGCGGGTGTGACGCTCTTGTCTTCATTGATTCGCGCATCGGTATTGGCGAAGGCCAGATGCAGCAGCTTGAGGTAGCGCACCTGGTGCTCGGGCTGCGCCAGGGCACTGCCGGTAGCGGGGAACAGTATCTCGAACACGCCATAGTGGTGCAGCAATTCAAAGGTGAATTCGCCTGCGCCGGCAAAAAACAATTTGATGAATTCGTCGAACAGCCGCGCGGCGGGCACTGAGCGCAGCAATTGCGCATAGGGCCGCAGCGGCGCCGCGGTTGCCGGGTCGATGCTGAAGTTGAGTTTGGCCGCAAGCCGGATCGCGCGCAGCACACGCACTGGGTCTTCGCGGTAGCGCTGCTCGGGGTTGCCGATCATGCGCAGGCAGCGGCGGTCGATGTCGGCGAGGCCATCAACGTAGTCATGCACCTCGAAATTCTGCACCGTGTAATACAGCGCGTTCACGGTGAAATCGCGCCGCAGCACGTCTTCCTCGATGCTGCCGTAAACGTTGTCGCGCAGGATCATGCCATCGCTCGACTGCACAGAATCCAGATGACGCTCGGCTTTGGTCAAGCCGCCTTCCACCACTTCTACCTGATCGTTGGTGAGTGCGCGGAAGGTGGAGACTTCGAGGATTTCGCGGCCAAAATGCACATGCACGATGCGAAAGCGGCGGCCAATGATGCGGGAGTTGCGGAACAGTGCGCGGATGTCGTCCGGCGTGGCGTTGGTGGCGATGTCGAAATCCTTGGGACGCAGGCCCAAGAGCAGATCGCGCACACCGCCGCCGACAATGAACGCCTGGTAGCCCGCCTCATTGAGGGTATAGAGCACCTTGAGGCAGTTGGCACTGATTTGCTGGCGCGAAATGCCGTGTTCAGCCCGGCTGATGATGCGCAGGTGAGGCGGAGCCGGAAGTGGCGCGGAGGCTGAGGGAGAACTGGAAATACGCGGTCCCATCCAAAATGGCGTGGCAAAGTGGGCGCATTTTACACTGCTGCGTGGGCGGCGGGGCAAGTTGCGATGGCAAACCTAGCTCTTTTACTTCTGCCCCACGGGTGGGAGAACCCCATGCAGCGCGCACTGCCGGCTTGCCCCGGAACGCAGGTTCCTGGGTAGGACAATTCCCCTCCTGTGGAGGGGTGGCCGCCGTAGGCGGACGGGGTGGTCGGAGGGAAAATTTATCTTGTGCCGCCTCAGCTGCCTACGGCGATACCACCCCGCCCTTACGGGCACCCCTCCACAGGAGGGGAATTTATAACGCAGGTTCCTGGGTAGGCCAAAGTGGCTCGTGATGGTTGAGGTGGGAAAGCCGCAGACATTAAAAACCCCGGAAGGTAAGACCTTCCAGGGTTTTTGAAGCACTAGCCTTATCGTTTTAGTTAGCTAGCAGGCATTTCTGCCTGGTTGTTGTTATTGGCGGTCAACGACCAACCAAATGGGTAGACCCCTGGCTAAACAACGCTCCCCTGAAGCAAACCGTCGCTGGTGGTTCCAGTCTTTTCCCGGTTCTCTGGCACGAGGCCAGTCATGGGACCGAATGGCAAGCGGTATTGTGGTTGTTGTTTTCTTCTCGTTGTTGCTGCTCACCCAAGAAAGGTAAAGCAGACTTTGTGCCAGCTTGTGAAAAAATGATGAAGTTCAATGAATTCAACTAGATAGAGAAATGTGTGATGCTGCGGCTACAACTTGTGGATGGGAATTTGTTACGGAATTGCTTACGAATGTAACCCTTGGCAGTAACACGGTAACGCGCGCGCTGGGAGCGGTGGGGTCAGGCGCTGCGTTTACGGCGGGGGATGTCGAAGCGCTGGCGGCGCTCCCACAGGCATTTGCGGCTGATGCCGAGTTTCTTGGCAAGCTCGGTTTCGTTCATTTGCTCTTGGTGTTCCAGCACGAAGCGCTGGAAGTAGTCTTCGAGCGAGAGATCTTCGGCGGGATCGTCGTCGATGCGCAGAGCGGCGCTTTCTTGCGTTTGTGCCGTGGGGCTGCGGTAGGCGTGCTTGCCGTCGATCTTCACCAGTTCGACATCGAGGCCGAGCAGTTCCATGGCGATCAGCGGTTCCTCGGTGAGAATCACCGCGCGCTCGATGGCGTTTTCCAACTCGCGCACGTTGCCTGGCCAGGGGTAGGTGGTGATGGCCTGGATGGCATCGGCGCTGAAGCGCATCGCGTCCATGCCGAGGCGTTTGCAGGTGTGGGCGAGGATGCGCTCGGCCAATTCCAGGATGTCGTTGCCGCGTTCGCGCAGCGGCGGCAGGTGCAGCGGCATCACGTTGATACGGTAGAACAGGTCTTCGCGGAAACGGCCTTCGCGTACGAATTGCTTGAGATCGCGGTGAGTGGCGGCTACCAGGCGCACGTCGACTTTCTGCGAGAGCACCGAGCCTACCTTGCGGATCTCGTGTTCCTGCAACACACGCAAGAGGCGTGCCTGCGCATCCAGAGGCAACTCGCCGATTTCATCGAGAAACAGCGTGCCGTTGTTGGCGGCTTCCACCAGGCCGGTGCGGGTGGCGGTGGCGCCGGTGAAGGCGCCTTTTTCGTGACCGAACAGTTCAGATTCGATGAGGTTTTCCGGGATCGCGGCGCAGTTCACCGAAATCAGATTGGATTCGCGCCGCGAGCTGGCCTCGTGTACCGCGCGCGCCACCAACTCCTTGCCAGTGCCGGATTCGCCCTGGATCAATACCGAGGAGTTGGTTTGCGCCACTTTGCGGATGCGGCGGAAGAGTTCCAGCATCTGTGGGCAACTGCCCACCATGCCGGTGACAGGGACTTCGTTGGGGCGCGGGTGGCGGCGCGAGAGGTTGCGGGTTTTGCTGTCGTCGCCGATGACACGGGTGATGGCGCTGAGGATTTCGTCGTGTTCAAAGGGTTTGGAGATGTAATCGACGGCGCCGATCTTCATTGAATCAATGGCGCTGCGCAGGCTGGCGTAGCTGGTCATGATGAGCACCGGCGTGGCGGTGCGTTTGATCAGATCGGTGCCGGGGGCGCCGGGCAGGCGCAGGTCGCTGATGATGACATCGAAAGTGTCGAGATCGTGGTGATCGCTGGCCTCTTGCACGCTGCGCGCTTCGCTTACCTGGTAACCGTTACGCTCCAACAGACGCCGCAGCGCGCTGCGAATGATGTCTTCGTCTTCTACGATCAACAGGTGGCTCATGGGGTCGGCGCCGCGGGGCCTTCATATTTGGGAAGCGTAACGATAACCCTAGTGCCGGTGTCACTCAAGGTATCAACCGGGCTTTCGATGTGAATGGCGCCGCCGAGGTCGGCAATGATGTTATAGACCAGCGGCAGGCCCAGCCCGGTGCCTTTTCCAGGGTCTTTGGTGGTAAAAAACGGCTCGAATATGCGGGTTTGCAGCGCTTTGGGAATGCCGGCGCCTTGGTCTGTCACGGTCAGTGTTACGGTCTTGTCGTTGCTACTGTTGGTGACACGGATGGTCGAGCCCGGGGGGCTGGCATCGCGCGCGTTGGTCAAGAGATTCAGCAGCACCTGCTGAATGCGCTGCGCATCGCCGCGCACCTTGGCGGCGCTGTGGCACTGATTGAGGATGCGCAGATCCTTGCCGTCGCTTTGCAGTTGCAAGAGCTTGAGCGTTTCCTCGGTGAGGTGACACAGGTCCACCGCCTCTTGGCGCGGCGGCTGCCCGCCCTGGCGTCCGCTGTGCGAAAAGCTGATCAAGGCGCCCATGATCGAGGTGATGCGCCGCGTTTGCTGAATGATTTGTTCTGCCATTTCGCGTAGCTCGGCGTCGTTGATTTCATCGCGCAGATTCTGCGCCAGGCAGGCGATGCCGGTGACCGGGTTGCCGATTTCGTGCGCCATGCCGGCGGCGAGACGGCCAACGGAACTGAGCCGCTCGGCATGGGCCAATTCGGCTTCGAGCACGCGGGTGTCGGTGAGGTCTTCGAGCAGGATTACGCGGCTGCTGTCGTTGCTGGGTCTTGTGTTGTTGGGTTTTGGATTGTTTGGTTTTGGATTGTTTGGTCTGGTGTTGCTTGGTCTGGCCTGCTCTGGCGCCGCGGCCTCCGCGTTGATCTGCGTAATGGCCTTGTGCAGGTTGAAGTAGCGTTCACGGCCATTGATCTGGATGAGGTGGCGCTGCGAATTACTACCCTCTTGGTCCAAAAACTCCTCGAGCAGCGTGCGCCAGGGCGGAGGCAGTGCGTTCAGTGGCAGCCCTACCAGCTCGCTGGCGGCGAGCGTGGTGATGTCGCGCATGGCGTGGTTCCACAGGTTGATCACGCCGCTGCTGTCCACCGAGCACACGCCTATCGGCAGTTCCAGCAAAATCTGGCGGTGATGGCGCCGCAGGGTGTCGAGGTCGAGCGTGAGCCCGCTGAGGCTGCCGGGCCAAGTTTCGAGTTGGGATTCGATCATGCTCAGCCCGAGGCCGGAAGGGCCAGGCTGGTGGGCGCTATAAGGCACGTAGCGTTCGATGACTTGATGCGCGATGGAAGGGCCGAACAGCGCGCAAAGATTGTTTTCCACTTGGCTGCGCAACTGCTGCAAGTGATGCGTGCGCTGTTCGTCGAAATCGAGACCGAGATCGGCGAGCGCCTGCGTCACTTCGCGCGTGGCGATGTCGCGGCCCAGCGACGGTGTAAGGCTGGTGACGAAATCCGCCGGGCTTTTCAAGTTGAGCGGCCCGGTTGGCGCTTGGCTGATGTGATCGCTCTGGCACTGGCGCGCGGCGCGGCGCTCTGCCGCACTGGTCGTGGTGCCCAGCGACAGCAGCAACAGCATGGTGAGGTTGCCGAGCAGCGAAAGGCTCGAAATCAGCGGCCAATCGAGGCCGCCATCGTGCTTATAACTCAAGGCGAACAGCACAGGGCCACCCAGGAGCGGAATCAGCGCGAGCAGGATCCAGAGCGCCAAACCGGTGCACAGGCCACCGATGAAACCCTTGCTGTTGGCGCTGGGCCAGTAGAGCAGCGCCAGGATGCCGGGCAAAAACTGCAAGCAGGCGATGAACGACACGAAGCCAGCGTCGAGGATGCGGTTGCTGGGCAAGAGCGCAAAAACATAAGTGAGATACGCCGCGACCAGAATCGAGCTAATCAGTAGCCGGCGGCGGCGCAAGAGCCAAGCGTAGAGGTTGGCGCCGGAAGGCGGGTGTTGCAGGCGTAACAGCAAATGGTTCATGCACATGTTCGATACCGACAAGGCCAGTACGATGCAAAGGCCCGTGGCGGCGGCGAGACCGCCGGTATAAAAAAGTAGCGACAACCACGGCTGCTGGCGTAACAGCCCCACCACGAGCCCGGCGTATTGCACCGGATGGGTATCGCCCAGATACGCACGGGCCCAGAACAAGGGCAGCACCGGCAGGCTGGCCAGCAGCAGGAACAAGGGCACGCCCCAACTGGCGCTGGGCAAGTGCTGTGGAATGCGGTTTTCGTGGAACAGCATGTGAAAGATGTGCGGCATGGCAATCGCCGCCGCGAAAAACATCAGAATCAAAAGATTGGCGTTGTCTGCCAGAAACGGCAGGTCGAGCCGAGTGAGTTCCGCTGGTTGCGCGCGCAGCCAGGCATCGAGTTCAGCAAAACCGCCGAATACGCCATAAACCGCGAACGCGCCCGCCGCCAGCAGCACCAACAGTTTGAACAGCGTCTCGAAGGCGATGCCCGCCACGATGCCCGCGTTGCGTTCGCGTCCGGTGACATCGCGCGTGCCGAAACGCAGCGTGAACAAAATCATCAGCGCGCAAAAGAGCCCCGCACTCCACGGCGCTGGCACCTCTGGCGCCAAGAGCTGCGTGCTGGCGGCCACCGCGAGATATTGCAGCGCGAGCAGCGGCAGCACGCAGAACAGCAAGGCCAATGTGGTGAGCGTGCCGGCCAAGGGGCTGTGAAAACGAAACGCGAAGACATCCGCGAGCGAGCTGAGTTGCCGCGCGCGTGTCAGTCGCATGATCGGCTGAATCAAGGTGGATGCGAACAGAAACGCGATGCCGTAGCCCAGATAGTAGGCGCTGTAGCCGAAGCCGCGCGAAGCGGCAGACATGAAGGCGCTATAGAAAGACCAAGTGCTGATGATGACGCCCAGCGAGAGCACGTACACCAGCGGATGATTGAGCCAGCGCGGGCTATGGCGGCCCCGCTCGCCAAGCCGCGCCATGGCGTAGAACGCCGCGAAATACAGCGTAGCGGCTAGCAATAATGCCGTCGGGTCAAGGGTCGTCATGGCGCTTGACCTGCTGTAGCAGCGCGGCGAACACGATGACGGCGAGCGCGCTCAGAAACGGGCTGTACCAGAGCCGCGGCTGTGCCAGCGCCTGTTGCGTGTTGTAGGCGGCCAGCAGCACCAGCAGCATGAGCAGAGACGTGCGTTGCATGGAAGAGTAGGCAGGATTATTGAAGCATCGCACCGGATCATACCCTGGGCGGCGCAGCGCTCAAAGCGGCGGCGCGGCGAGCGCAAGTTGCGTGAGTCCGCGCAACTGCGCGGGCCGCCAGTTATTGACCGCCCAGGCCAATACCTGGGCCACGCTGTCTTCGCGCAAAGAGGGCGGCGGTTCCTGCCGCAGCAGCCACAGCGCGTGCCATAGCGTAGCGGCGGGGCGTGCCAAATCCAGCGGCGTGGCGAGATTCTGCTTGCTGAGTTTTTGCCCGCTGGTGGTGTCCATTAGCACCGGCACATGGGCATAGCGCGGCGGTGGCAAGCGCAGGCAGTGTTGCAAATACAGTTGCCGTGGCGTGGAATCCAAGAGGTCGATGCCGCGCACGATGTCGGTGATGCCTTGATGTGCGTCATCCACTACTACGGCAAGTTGATATGAAAACGGCCCATCCTTGCGCCGCACCACGAAATCACCGCAATCACGCGCGAGATTCTGTGCTTGCTCGCCTTGCAGGCGATCCTGAAAACGCCAGCATTGCGCTGTGACACGGCAACGCAGCGCCGCGCCTTCCTGCCAGGGGAGCTGCAAATCGCGGCAGGTGCCGGGGTAGATACTGTGATCGGCCAGCGCCAGGCGGCTGCAACGGCAGGCGTAGATCAGCCCTTGCTGTGCGAGGTCATGCAGCGCGGCGAGGTAAGCCTCCTGGCGTGTGCTTTGCCTGAGCACGGTTTCATCCCAATGCAGGCCGAGTTTATCGAGCGCCTGCAAAATCCAGTTGCTGGCCTCTGGCACTTCGCGCGGCGGGTCGCTGTCTTCGATGCGCAGCAGCCAGAGCCCCTGCTGCGATTTGGCGTCCAGATAACTGGCAAGCGCCGCCACCAGCGAGCCCAGATGCAAGGGGCCGGTGGGCGAAGGGGCGAAGCGCCCGCGGTAAAGAGGAACTGCGCACACCGTCATCCGCGCAGGCGCGTGATGACAAACACCCTCTCCCCAACCCCTACCCAGGAACCTGAGTTCCGGGGCGCAAGCCGGCAGCGCGCGCTGCATGGGACTCTCCCGCAAGCGGGCGAGGGGCTAAGCTCCCCTCGCCCACCTGTGGGAGAGGGGCCGGGGGAGAGGGCAATATTCATCCGAATGAGAGGGCGTTTGATTGCAAAAACGTATCAAACGCTACCAAGCTGCTTTTCCTTGATTTCATCGAGGGTTTTGCAGTCGATGCACTTGTTGGCGGTGGGGCGCGCTTCGAGACGGCGGATGCCGATCTCGACACCGCAGGAATCGCAGTAGCCGTAATCATCGTTGGCGATCAGCTCGATGGTGCTGTCGATTTTTTTGATCAAGCGGCGTTCGCGGTCGCGCGTGCGCAGTTCGATGCTGAATTCTTCTTCGAGCGTGGCGCGGTCGGCGGGGTCCGGCGGATTGGCCGCTTCGTCCTGCATGTGGTGTACGGTGCGATCGACCTCTTCCATCAATTCGCCGCGCCAGTTGAGCAGGATGCGCTTGAAGTGCTCCTTTTGCGCGTCGTTCATGTACTCCTCGCCCGGCTTGATGGCATAGGGCACGAAGGACTTGTTGGCGGGGCCGGCGGCGGCGGAGACGCTGGCTTTCTTGCTGATAGGGCTTACGGTGGCTTTGGATGCTGCTTTGGAACTCATAGTAGTCGTGTTGCTAGTAGTCGTGTTGCTTCTGTTCGGGTCGGGTTTGGCAGCCTGAGCCGGGGCGGGCACCGGCGCGGCGGGCACCGCTTTGGCTTTGGCCTGGGCGGTTGCCGTTGTTACGGTTGCTGTTGTTGCGGCTGCTGTTGTTACGGTGGTAGTTGTGCTTGTAGTGACTGTTTTACTTTTAGGCTGGGCCTTGCCTTTCGGCGCTAGCGACGCCACGGGCTTAGGCACGGCGGTTTTGGTCTTGGCGGCCGGGGCTGGCGCCGTGCTTGCCTCCTTGGCGGTAGGCCGCGGTGCAGGTTTGGCGGGTTTCACAGGTTTGGCGTTTTTGGGCGCCACAGCGCTGGTTGCGCCTTTGGCGGCGGTTTTAGCGGGTGTGGTGTTTTTGGCAACGTGCGTTTTGGCGCTGCTTGATTTGGAATCGGCGGGCTTGGAACCAGCCTTGCTTCCCGTCTTGGTACTGGTTTTGGCATTGGCCTTGGCACTGGTTTGGGTATCGGCTTTTTTGGAACCAGTCTTATTGGAACCAGCCTTGTTGGAACCCGTCTTAGCCGCAGCCTTGACAACGGGCGGCTTGAGGTCCGTGCCATTTTTCTTGGCGCCCCCTGGCTTGGCGGCAGGCGTTTTTTGCTTGGGCACAGCGGCCTTGGCGGGCTGTTTGGCAGCAACGGTTTTACGCGCCGCGGCGGCGTTCGGCTTGGCTGCTGTTGGGGCCTTGGCTTTTTTAACGCTGGCTTTCGCGCTAGCCACGGGTTTGGCGGCTGGTTTGGCGGCGGGTTTCTTGGTTGCCATCTCTGATTCCCTGCTGTCGATGCGTGTTGAACACAACGGATCCTGGTGGTCCTACCCAGAAAGCGCGCTACCCTACCAGATTCCGCCGGGCATTGCGATCTCAGTCAATACGCACACGCGGCGCGGGTAACTCGGTGGGATCGACGTAGACAAGGCCCTCATTGATATAGCTGTCGAGGTGCCACAGCGCCTCATCACGGCAGGGGCCGAGCACGCACAGGCCACTGTCTTTTTCAAACAAGGCGCCGTGTGTGGCGCAGCGGATGAAGGCGCGCTCGGCGTCGAGAAACGCGCCGTCTTCCCAGTGCAAAGGTGTGCCCAGATGCGGGCAGCGGTTGAGGTAGACGCGCACGCGCTCGGGCCCGAGGCGCAGCACCAGCAAGGAACGCTCCGCCACGGTGAAGGCTTTGGCCTCATCGAGCGGCAGATCATCGAGATGACACAGAGCGATGCGTGCACTCACGCCAGCGCCTGTGCGAAGTCGGCGAGCAGGTCGTGGATGTCTTCGATGCCGATCGACAGCCGCACCAGGGAATCGGCGACGCCCATCGAGGCACGCCGCGCCGCGCCCATTTCCCAAAAGATGGTGTGCGCCACCGGAATGCCGAGGCTGCGGTTGTCGCCGAGGTGACTGGAGCTGACTACCAGTTCCAGTTTGTTGAGAAAATCAAAACAATCGACGCCAGCGCTGAGCTCGATACTCAAAAGACTGCCGTAATGTTTGAACAAAGTCTTGGCGCGTTGATGCTGCGGGTGCTCTGGCAAGCCGGGATAAAACACCTTGCGCACCTTGGGATGTGCCGCGCAGAACTCGGCCACCGCTTGCGCGTTGGCGCAGGAACGCTCCACGCGCAGCGCCAGCGTATCGGCGCCCACGCTCAAATGATGCGCCGCTTCCGGCGCCAGCGCCGCGCCAAAATCACGCAGCCCTTTTTTGCGGATCTGCGTCAACCCCCACAGCCGCGCATCGCCATTTTTGTAGGCATCGCTGATGTGCGGGTAGCGGCTCCAGTCGTAGCAGCCGGTGGCGGTAACGCTGCCGCCGAGCGCGTTGCCATGGCCGCCGATGCACTTGGTCAGCGAATTGATGACGAGGCTGGCCTGGACGTCGATCGGCTGGAACAACCAGGGCGAGGTCAGCGTGTTGTCCACCACGTAGAGTAGCCCGCGCTCGGCGCACAAGGTGCCGATGCCAGCGAGATCGGCCACTTGCGTCACCGGATTGGCGATGGTTTCCACGAACACCAGGCGCGTGTTGGGTTTGAGCGCGGCGGCGACTTCCGCAGCATCGGTGGCATCGACGAAGCTGACCTCGATACCAAAATTTTGCAGCGTGCCGAACAGGCTGTTGGTATTGCCAAATAAATAAGCCGACGACACCACGTGATCGCCCTGTCGCAACAAGGCCAAAAACGTGGCGCCGATCGCGGCCATGCCGGTGCTGAACGGCACCGAAGCCAAGCCGCGCTCCATGGCGGTGATCTTGCGCGCCAGCGCGTCGGTGGTGGGATTGCTCTGGCGGCCATAGGCATAACCGGCGCTACGGTTCTGAAAGATGGCAACGAGATCACGCACGTCGGCGTAGCCGAAGGCCACGGAGTTATGCACCGGCTTATGCAGCACACCGTGTTCCGGCGCGCCGAGACGGTCGCCGTGCAGCGCTTGTGTCGTGAAATGGGGCGTGGACATAGGGCCTCCGAGACGAAGCGCGAATAGTAGCGGTTTGGCGCTAAACATCCCAGGGTAGGCAGCAAGGAGGCGCACTCCCGCATACGAAGCTCCAGTCTGAGCCTTTTCTTGATAGGATTATGTCAAAAAAATTACCAAATTATAGCAAAAAAATGCTTGCAATCTCGTTTTCCAAAAGTTAGCCTCGGTGCTAGTTTATTGACTGCGGGCTTCTCGGTCTGACAGGAGTTTCAAGGGTGGAGTGGCTAGCCATTCGCAAAATGCCATTCGTTTAATCTTGCGGGTTGGCTCGTGTTATCAAAAAGTCTAAAGGGCTAGAGTGCCCGAAGGAGGAAAGTGTGGAAGAAATCACGATCATTGGTTACACGGAAAACTTGCGTGAATTAACAGATTATTGGGGGGTGTCCTAT